>NZ_JASJFG010000214.1:0-5596 GCF_030065375.1 Microcystis sp. M49636_WE2
GTGGTCAACTACCTAATTTTCAGGGAAAAAGTACCTCAATTTTCCCCCTGATCACTCCCATGCCTGGTACTTTTTGATTGACAAAAAGTCTAAAAGTCTTACCCAACAAGGTTTTTAGATTTATTCAGCAGACCCTAAGTAGGGATTGGAAATTCTCTCCTATCGTCCCGGGAACAATCGCTTTGATGCGGTGAGCGTGGAATTAGGTCAGTTGAATCCCGTCGGTTGATATTAATTGTGTTTAATTTAGTTTGCGATCGAGTTGAGGATCAGTCAAGGGAGAAGGCAAAGGCGAATCAGACATACTGCGCCACAATATCTCACGGAATGAGGATATACAGCCTGAGAAGGGGAAAAACAGGGAAAAACACCTGAGAATCCTTCTTCTGTGCATCCCTCTATTTAATAGTTTGCCCTCTTTGCAATAGCCTTTCTCGTCTCTTTTGACGGGATTCTGTTTCCAGTTGGGCGAGTATATCGTCTAAAAAAAGATTATAAAGCTCAATCTGGCGGTTAGTTTCGCGTAAGCTTTCAAGACATTGTTTTCTCGTTGCTTCATCGGGATAGGAGGTGCGGTAAGTCATCATAAGTTCCATTGCCTCTTTACTTCATCAACACTAGCACTAACAGCATCCACACTGGCTGTTCCTTGCAAAATCGCTCTTTCTAACATCTCTAGCATCGTATTTGAGAGAGTCGGCTGCTCTTGTAAAATTCTCAGCAGGATATTATTAATTCGGGAGTAGGAATTAGTTATCCTCTCTCTGGCATTAGATAATTCTTCTAATTCTGATAATGTCCGTTCATTTTCCCCATATTCTGTAAAAAGTTGCCATTCCGTTGCCGATGCGTACTCTATCTGATCCGCTAGTTGACGCAGTAGATCAAAAATGCTCGCTAAGGTTTCCTCCGGTAATGTAGCCATATTCAATTATTTCTATTATCCCCAGTCTATCATCTGGTTGGTACGAGGTAATCCTGTTTAATTTAGTTTGCGATCGAGTTGAGGATCAGTCAAGGGAGAAGGCAAAGGCGAATCAGACATACTGCGCCACAATATCTCACGGAATGAGGATATACAGCCTGAGAAGGAGTAAAACAGGGAAAAGAAAGCGATCGCTAGTGTGAGAGATATATAACTTAAGATTTGTGACGCGATCACGACAAAGCAGAATTAATAGTTCCAGTGGTTCAGGGAAATGAACTGATTAGCAAGAGGGACGTTAGCCGTTTCAAGATTGGCGATCGCATTGACAATTGCCTTGAAGTCCATATTTTTAAAGCGGTTAGCGTTACGGTAAACCGCTAAGATACCCGAATGGCTTGGATTGGCTTGGTGCAACTCTTCAAAGTCATCGCAGTTATGAGTTAGCAGAATCCGATTTTCCTGTATGGCATAGTCAAGTACGACATCATCTGTGCAGCCAGTCAAACCAATTTTATTGATCGTCAGTACGTCATGACCAGCAGCCGTAAGTAACTTAACCAGAAGTTGGGATTGCGAGTCCTCATCAAGCAATAATCTTAGGCTCAACACTAATCCCCTTTGCTTCCAGACGGTGGCGTTCTTCTTCCGCTTCTTGCTTGAGTAGCTGCTGATTAGCCTCGCAGTAGTCAATTGCCTCATAGATAGCAGCCAAAGGTAACTCCCAATTAAGAGCTGCTTCTTGAGGAGTCATATCGTTGACAATCATATCTGACCAGACATCAAAAGCTTTCAGCCTCCTACCTTGAAAACAAAGCTGTTGTCGCCAGGAATGAGGACGTTTCTCTAAATACTGCCATTGAGTTTTTGCCGCGTTAGTGGTCATGCTGATGCCTTGATCAAAGCTGGTATCCCTAGTTTATCATCTGGTTGATGGGAGGTAATCGGGCTTAATTTGGTTAGTGATCGAGTTGATAGTTTAAGGGAGAAGGCAAAGGCAAATCCGACATACCGCGTCACAATCCCTCACGGAAGTGGATAGTTCACCTGAAAAGGGGAAAAACAGGGAAAAACACCTGAGACTCCTTCTTCTGTGAATCACTGTCTTATGGCGAAAGGAGAAACAGCAGTCTAGAAAAGAGTTCTGGTATTATTTATAGACATCGCCGCGAGGTTTAATAGTTGTAATGACGTATAGATTGTTGTCTCTATCTTCAAAAAACAACACTCGATACTTACCTACTCGCAATCTTAGTTCATCTCTTCCGTAAAGGGGTTTAATATCTAATTTTGTAGAATCCGAAATCAAAGTATCCAAAGCTTCAAGAAGACGAATTTGATCATTTTTAGGCATCCTTTCTAAGTAGCGTTCTGCTTGTCTAAGTAGAATATAATCAGCCAAGTTTATCTCCAAATAATTTGTATTTTAATTCTGTTGAAGTGATTCCGGTATCTCGACCGGATAAATAATCTTGCCATGCTGCTTGGCTTTCAGCAAGTTCTTCGGCTGGAATGATCTCATCGTCATCTTTTGGCGCTACGGTCGGCTTGATGATAGTTTTTAAATCCTCTAAAAGTCGCAACTTATCCGTAAGGGGAAGATTCTCTATTTGGCTGAGGATTTCATAGTAAGTTGTCATAGACCTTGATCGTATCAGATAATCCGAACACACCTCAAATAATACCACATCCAGATACTAACCAAAAATGGTAAAAGCGGTGGGCTGTTCACAACCGACTTGGTTCTGCGGTTTCTTTATCGGGATTAAGAGAGAAATATAAAAATTTATTAAATTGTATCAAAAAATACAATTGTGGGGGGGGGATGTGTATTGTTGTCTTTGCTGACCCTTTAGGGTTAGGTAAAACTGCTGGTTAACTTGGCTGCTAAAAAAGCGATCGTATCAATTTACTCTTTGCCAACTTTGCCAAAAAACAGTTAAATCCCACTAACAACTTCAATGTCTTGAGGCATCTATCATGGTATTCATTAAACTTGTCAAAAATTCTATTGGGGGAGCCGTACTTATCAGTTTGGCAACAATAGGTACTGCTAATGCTCTTCAAATTACACCTATCAGTTATGATATGGAAAATGGAGGCGGCTCTAGATACTGGGACAAGAAATATAATGGCACTGGAAACACGTCGCTAGATTATGCTCCTCTCAGCGGAGGAGTTGGAGATCTAACTGATGGCATAATTCCTACACAAAGGTGGATTGATGTAGAAGTTCCAGACGGTACAGGACCTTATGTTGGTTGGCTAGACCGGAATCCTGTCATTACTTTTAACTTTGCTGGCACAGTCAGGATAAACTCAGTTACTGTCCATGTGGCTGACTTAAATGGTGATGCTGCTATTTCCGTACCGCAAAGTATATTATTAAGTATGGGCAGCTCTAATTACGATTCGGGAACTCTTACTGATCCGCCTGGTTCAGAGGCAACATCCTATACTTTTTCAGGATTAAATTTTAGTGGTAGTTCCCTACAACTTACTCTAAATCGACGCACTGCGTGGGTCTTTGCCAGCGAAGTTACTTTTGATGGCGAACTTTTGGGTGTCCAACCAGTTCCCGAACCCACTTCTACTTTAGGCTTCCTCGCTCTCGGCACTATCGGCGCAGCTTCAACCCTGAAGCGCAAACTAAAACCCTCCCAATCCATTGAAAAAGAAACCACAAAAGTTGGCTAAATTGCTTCTAAAAATACCATAAATGCCCCTTCATTCAGTCAGTAGAGGGGGTATTTTTTGTGTATTGTTTATTGTCTATTATTTAATTGTTGCTAACTAATTGACAACAAGAGCGTTTTTTTATGGTAAAATGGCTGGCCTAGTGTAAATATAGTAAAAGTTGAAATGTCTGTCACCCATATTAATAATCTTCAAGACCAGATTTTGCAAAGTATTAAGACTTTACCGCTAGAAAAACAGCAAAAAGTCCTTGAATTTGTCAAATCCTTACAAAGAAATTCACGTTTTCAGAAATGGGACAATATTTCAGATGCAGAAGCACAATCGTTACAAAATGAATTTGCTCAAGAGGATATTAGCTTTTCAGAAAGTATTTTACCCGATTATTTATCTCACCTTGAACAAGAGGATAAGGAATAAATGCGAGGCGATATTTATCTAGCTGATTTGAATCCGAGTCGTGGTTCAGAACAAGCTGGTATTCGACCTGTTATTATTGTCGAATATAACAATATTGATCGCTTCACTAGCACTGTTGTTGTAATTCCATTAACCAGTAATTTACGTCGCGCACAAATCCCCGGAACAATGGTTATTCCCGCAGGACAAGGAGGCTTAAATCAGGAATCAGTAGCCTTATGTTATCAAATTGTTGTTATTGATAGACAACGACTTCAACGACAGTTGGGGACACTTTCTTCTAGTTATTTACAGCAATTGGAAGAGGCGATGCGATACACATTAGATTTAACATAAAACCCTAATATGAATGTTTAATTAGTTTAATTTTCTTTCTGGAAAACTTGAACTTTAAGTCTCCTGGTAGTCAGTACACTAGGCGCAGTATCAACCCTAAAGCGTAAACTAAAACCCTCCCAATCTACCGAAAAAGAAACCACAAAAGTAGGTTAAATTGCTTCTAAAAATACCATAAATGCCCCTTCATTCAGTCAGTTGAGGGGGTATTTTTGGCATAACTCTCTCAATTCCCATAATTTCAAGGAGGATGGTTTATTTTTTCATCCGATATCTGCTACAATCTAAGATGACTGGTTATAGATGCTTTCAAGATGACTAAAACAGCAGAAACCCTCAAAATAGAACTTGCTCAACTTCCCGTACAAGATCGCGCTGAACTGGCTTACTTTCTCATCCATTCCTTAGATGAAGGTGTAGATGACAATGTTTTAGATGCTTGGGATAGAGAATTAACTCAAAGATTAGCCGAAATTTATGCTGGAACAGCCAAGGGTGAACCATCGGATAAAGTATTATTGGAATTACGAGAGAAATATTCGTGAAACCTGTTATTATTCACAGTGAAGCAAGACGAGAACTTGACAATGCTATTCAATATTATGAGAAGTAAAAGATAGGATTAGGGCTAGATTTACTATCTGAAATTGAACAAGCTCTCGAAAAAATTAAAATTAACCCTAATCTGGGAACAGCCCATACTATCGAAGGGATGCGCCGTTATCTCATTCGCCGTTTTCCTTACATCATCTTTTATGTAGAATTTGAAGCATCTATTTGGGTAGTTGCGATCGCAAATGGAAAACGTAAACCTGATTACTGGAAAAAGCGAAATTTAGAATAATCGAGATACTCAAACCTAAACTAAAACCCTCCCAATCCATCGAAAAAGAAACCAGAAAAGTAGGCTAAATTGCTTCTAAAAATACTATAAATGTCCCTTCATTTAGTCAGTTGAGGGGGTATTTTTTGCATAACTCTCTCAATTCTCATGATTTTAAGGAGTATGGTTTATCCTTTCATCCGCTATCTGCTACAATACAGATACAGGAAATAAAATTTTGATCAGTAGGGTAAAAGTCTTTTCCGTTATCTTAGAAGGTAAGCATCATGAAAAATTTAGAAGAAATTAAAGCGATTTTGGGTCAAGTTAAGTCCTTAGTAAAAGAAAAGTATCATGTCAGTGAATTAGGTATTTTTGGAGATTATGTAAAAGGA
>NZ_JASJFG010000785.1:0-3221 GCF_030065375.1 Microcystis sp. M49636_WE2
AGTTAAATCTCTGACTTTATTATCGTTGATTAAAGAACTTTTATCCCCCCATTGCCAATGACAGCCAATTAAGGGTTTATTGGGATAATAATCCTCATAGAAAATACTATGATCTGCTCGTCGCCATGATTTACCAAATCCTCCTAATAACATGGCAAAACGAGTGAGAAAACAAATTAATTTTTTTAAGCATTCTTGCTGGTTTTCGGGGAGAGATTGGGTGAGAATCCAGCGTAATTCTCCTGTTACTGTGTAGGTGGGTTCCTTGTAACCCTTGGCAAAGGTTCCTAACTCTAGAGATTTGACACAAAAATCGACCGCTAGTAAACCTTGGGTTGCTTCTCCGTCAATTCCTCCAAATAGCTGATTAACTAACTTTTCGGCATTTTTAGCATCAGTTAAACCGCCAAAAATACGCAAGGAATGACCGCGAATTGCTCCTCGAAAAATATTGGGTCGAAATTCCCTTGCACCATCGAGGCTTTTAGGAGCCATTCCTTGGCCTTTCAGAAAACATTTATATAAAGGTTCTTTGGAAGGTTTAATGTCTTTTGGCAAGCCGTAACCGCTACTAACACGGCATCCTAGACCAGATTCTAAAGCTCTTTCCCAGATAGTCCAAATCTCCTCCCAATCGGGTTGTTCTATTGAGGTAGAAATGCCAAATTTTAGGGTAGGTTGATAGAGAGAAATTAAAGCAAAACCACTTTCTCCACTGGGTTTTTGTCGAGTGTTTGGGGTTTTTACTTGCCATCCCTGTTGCGGGTGAACAATATCTAAAAGATTTTCCGTCCAATCATTAACGGGATAACCGCCATGGAAGCGCAAAAGACTAGGGTTATCGCTATCTTTTTCGAGGTGATAACGTTGTTTTTGTTCGGGGGTGCAAGCTTGACAAAAGGCTCCTTTCATGCTGGAACCGGGATAAAATGGTATGCCATAAGCACCCATTACAGGCCGAATTATTCCTTCATCTTGTCCCCCATTAGTGACGAATCGCCACGATATTTGATATTCTTTGGTTTTTACTTCTTGACCAAATTGGGGATGATTTTCATCGACTCGTTCTATCCATTCTTTTACCCATTTTTGGCTATCATTTTCATCTTTTTTAGAGTCAATATATTGTAATTGCGATCGCCCTTTGGTTTGTGCGCGAAACATCAGGGGGATTTTGTCACCAATATCGGGAATATTAACCATATAATTTATCGCTCCTTTGTTCCTTTATATCTTTGAGTCCACCAAACTAAACAATCGCATAGTTGCGTTAAAACAGCGAGGGTAATTCTCTGGTCTTCTAGCTTTAATTCCCAGAGTTTTTCTGCCATTGCTTGAACAGATTCGGTATCATTTATCTGTACGGTATCGTTAGGGATAGGAATCCCCGCTTCTGCCATGGTTTCGACTAATTTATCCCAAGTTTCTTTCCAGTATTGTGCTTTATTGGTTTCCTTGGATTGTAAGCGCAGATGTTCACCCCAGAATCTTTCTAGTCCATAGGAAACGGATTCACGCATTTTAAAAGATTGATTGAGAGAATCTCGATCCCGTAGTTTGGCAGCGAGAACTAATTTCTGAGCAATGCGATCGAGATTGTATTCTTTCCAAGCCATAATATTAGATAAAATGTAATTATTGATTAGCGTAGTTTAAAATAGTAACTTGGCAACGACCAAAACCGATAGATTCTAATCCTCCGAAATATAATTCTTTTTGGTTTACCGATTCTCCAAAAGGTTGCCATCCTGTTTCTTTGCAAGCAATGGGAAAAACTAAAATACTACCCACGGGTAAAGCTTCCACATTGAAAAAAGCTCCTTTTTCTGTATCCACTTTTTTCTGACCTTCTAGTAGTTTAACCCTGCTTTGTCGGTAGAGTGCCATATCGTGCAGCATGGATATATCGTTATCATCAACGACGACTAATTGAGAAGCTTTTAAATCCGCTTGCGGGGGAATCCACGAAGAAAGCTCCTCTAAGTGTTCAATTTCGAGAAATCCTAAGTTAAAAAATAAAACTTTGCTATTGCGGTTAACTCCCTGCACTACTCGCGCTTGTAAACTAGGGGAAGCAGTATAGGGATTGGGTACTTTTGCAGAGATTCCCGTGATTTGTTTATAGCGTTTTAATAATAGGGGAGAAGTGACCCAAACTATCGGCTGCCCCGGACAAAATACCGGCAACCAAACGAGGGAAGCATATTCAAATTTAACTTTTGCTTCGGTGGTTCCTCCGTCTTCTTGTCCTGGGATTGTTTCGTGTCCGTACCATGTACGTTTTTCATCTATATTGTTCATATCGGCACGAAAACGGCCGCGAATAGAACTACCGGGGATAATTGCTGTTTGGGTGAATTGGTCACGAAAAATGAGGTTAAGATTACCCGTTTCTTCTCCTGCGGTTGCTCCCACATGAAGGGGTGCTAAGGTTTCAAGTATGCCATAACTTTTGTGATACATTTTTGGGTAAAAGTGAGTATTTTAGATGCTTAGGGATTATTCTAAACTAGGTTAACATTAATGTCAGGATTTTCTAAGATTTTGTTAATATTTTATCGTGGTATTTAGGCTATTAGGACAGCACAAAGCTATAGATTTATTCCTAATCAATTGCAACACCCTTTAATAATTCATCGATTTCTTTAGCCATTTCCTCTGTGTAAGGAGTGAGAGAAGAAGGGTTTTTAAAGGCATCTTCTACCAAAAAATCTAAAAACATACGCATCATTTTATTTTTGCTAATTTTTGAGCCTTGATTATTACCACTTTTTCGATAACCTAATAAAGCTTTTCGAGGAAATCTCGTTTTTACTTTTGCCATAGCTATCACTTATACTCGTCTCATTTACCCTACTCAATAATTAGCTGGTTATAATTAAATTAAAAATGGATTTTAGGTTCGATCCCCCCTGCCAACTTGATAAGGTAGGGTTGATTCATGAATCAACCCTACCCTTGATAACGGGGGTGTCTGATAATTTTTAACGCCTACCTACTTAATTATAGGCTTTATTTGGCAATATTTTCTAAGGGTAAGGCTAATCCGCAGCCCCAACGTTTGAGAGAAACCCCTTCGCTGGGGAACCAAGATTCCTGCCAATTTTGCCAAGATGGTAAGGGGTTTTTTAAGCGATAAACTGTTCCTGCGGGAACTGCATAACGTCCCCTAGATAAGCGCTTAACTTTATCTTTTCCTCCGAATCGATAACGATAGGTTA
>NZ_JASJFG010000806.1:0-2193 GCF_030065375.1 Microcystis sp. M49636_WE2
CAAATCACGCCAGAAATCGAAAACGGAATTAATGAACTCCTCGCTCGTCTTGGCTACGTTTCCGATGTGGATTACGAGGCCCTAGAGTTACTCATGGATGAAATGGACGAGGGCCGGATTAATCTCGTTCCGCGTCGGTAAATTCAGTTATCAGTTATCAGTTATCAGTTATCAGTAGAGAAAGACATTGCTGCGATTTTTGTCAATTGTTTTCGCTCAAGAACGAACGCATCAATTAAGTATCTTACCAGATAAAGATTTGGTCGATTTAAGCCCCCCGATCGAACCAGACCAAGTAACGAAGAACCTCACTGATACCAAATCCGTTTTTAATAGTGTGATTAACTCTCAAGTTATGAATTGTTTCTCCCCACACCCCACACCCTACACCCTACACCCCACACCCCACTATCCTATACTTTTTAAACAGGATTTAGTATGATTACTGATTACTGTTTACTGTTTACTGATTACCGAACCATCCGCCAAAACCCAATTTCCCCAAATTTCCCCAAATTAATATAATTAACTTCAGGCCTTCTCCTAACCTGATTTTTTCGATGATTCCTTTAACTCTTAATCTCTTGCAAGGTTCCGTTACTTTTCGTTTCAGTCCCAGTGCTGCTCTGGATTTGCAAAGGGAAATTAACATTTTACTCGATCGCCTGAAAGCGATCGCCAGTAATGCCGCTAGTGGGGGTAAACCCCAACCCCAAAAACCGCTGGAATATCAGCACACTGGTGATGTATTTCTGGAAGTGTTTTGTAATCCCAATATTTATCCGAGTCCTTTTTCGGCTAAAGTTTTGTTAACGGTTCGTGATGATCGCCTACGCTTAACCACAGAAGCAGAATTAACCCGTTTAATCGAGGATTTAGAGCGTTATATCGACCAAAATAGTTAGAATCGGGGGATTTTTGGGGTTTCGACCTTTCCCTGTCGTCCCACCTCTCCCCATCTGATTATTCTTCTCTAGCTTGCCATGTTACCGACCGATTTATTGATTTCCCGTCAAAATGGCGAGACAATTATTCCCAAACGCTTACCGCTCGCTGGCGACTATCTGGCGATCGCCAAAGAACAAATCAGCTGTTTTCAGGAAAGTATCGGTGAAACTAAGGGAGAATTAAGCCAAAAACTCCTAATCTTGGAGGGAGACAGTCCCGATTATAAAATTAAACGGGGATTTGCTCACCTATTAACCAATCATTTTGCCACCTTTGAGATTATTAGTCCCTTAGAACCGCAGGAATTAAGAAAAAGAGTTTTTGAACAAGCGGCTAACTTTGTCCCTATTCCCCAAAATCGATCGCTAATTCTGGGGAAAATTGCCCAGCAACTCAGCCAAGAATTAAATCAAGAAATTTTTCCAGTGGCTCTAGAAAAAGGACTCTATGCTGATTTAGCGGAGAATAAAATTCTCACTCAATTTGATGCTCCCACCCCCGAAAACTTAATTCATCGTTTTAACCTCTCGCAAATTCAAGGGATTTTTTATCGGGCCACTTATTTAATTATTAACGTCCACCGCAACGATCCGGGGGAATATAAATATCTCTTTCGCTATCTAAAACTATTTCGTTTAATGACTTATATCGAAGGGGATGCCGACACGGGATTTACTATTACTATCGATGGTCCCACCAGTTTATTTAAAGCTAATAGTCGTTATGGCATTGAAATCGCTAAATTAATTCCTGCCTTACTCCATGTGACTCACTGGAATTTGAAGGCACAATTACAGTATAAAGATTCCTATACAGGAACTATTAAAAAACAACAGTTCAATTTAGAGGATAACTGTGGTCTGGTGTCCCATTATTCCCCGGGTAAACCCTACGATAGTATGTTAGAGGAATCTTTCGCTAAACGTTGGTTACAGTTAAAAACTGAATGGCAACTAGAAAGGGAAGTTGATTTATTGCCTTTACCCGGAGGAGTGATGATTCCCGATTTCCGTTTAGTACATCCCGATGGTCGCGTTTTTCTCCTGGAAATTGTTGGTTATTGGCGACCAGAATACCTACAAAAGAAATTTTTACAGGTCAAATCGGCCCAAGCAAACAATCTAATTTTAGCCGTATCGGAACGGTTAAATCTAGAAAAAGCTGGAGTTAAATTTCAAAATCTACCCGCTCAGGTTATCTGGTTTAAAGATAAATTATCACCCCAAGCAGTGTTAGAAGTTTTAA
>NZ_JASJFG010000528.1:0-1163 GCF_030065375.1 Microcystis sp. M49636_WE2
GAAATTGTCCTACGTCGTCATAATCGCTATCGGGTGGAATTGAATCTCTGGTTAACTAAACTAGAGGAAATAATCAAAAAGTTCGGCGAAATGGTGATTAATCGCCAAGAACCAGAAGTTTTTATCTCGCGTCAGCGTTGCAGTTTATGTCATTGGTATAGTCACTGTTATGGTATCGCTCAAGCGAGTCAACATCTTTCTTTAGTTCCGGGGGTGACTCCCAGTCGTTACCAATTTTTACAGTCTTTGGGGGTTTCCACCATGGAATCCCTGGCGCTTACCTGTCCTACCCGTATGGGGGAGGGTATGGGGTTAGAGGTGGCTAATCAGTTACAATTACAGGCCCAAGCAATTATTGAAAATCGGGCCTTTCGCAAAAGTAACGGGAAAACTGCTTATTTGTCTCCCCTACCGAGGGCCGAGATTGAATTTTATTTTGACATCGAAGCGGAACCAGAACAGAATTTAGATTATCTTTTGGGGATTTTACGCGTTGATTATCGAGTTAATACCCAGCAATTTTATCCCTTTTTGGCAGAAAAGCCAGAAGATGAAGGCAGGATTTGGCAGGAATTTTTAACCTTAGTCATGCAGGATTATCAAGCACCCATTTTTCACTTTTCTGAGTACGAAGTGGAAACAATTAAGCGATTGGGTTATCTTTATAAAACTCCTTCTTCTTTGATTAATCAGTTAGTTTCTCGCTGTTTTGATCTGCACTATTATGTAGTTAATTCCGTAACTTTTCCCGTGGAAAGTTATTCTTTAAAATCCCTCGCTAACTGGATTGGCTTCCAATGGCGCGATCGAGGAGTAAGCGGGGATCAATGCGTTTGGTGGTATGACCAGTGGTTAAAAACAGGAGATCGGACTTTATTGGCGGCTATTTTGCGTTACAATGAGGATGATTGTCGCGCCACCTTTATACTAAAAGATTGGCTTTTGACATACCCCACGCCGTAAACGGACGTGGATTCTTCTAGCATCACTGCTGAGAATTTCTGGCTCAACGAGTCCACTTGAATTAGGGTTTGCTGAATAAATCTAAAAACCTTGTTGGATAAGGCTTTTAGACTTTTTTTCCCTGAAAAAGTGCCTACCATTGGAGTGATTGGGGGGAAAATTTAGGGATTTTTTCCCTGAAAATTAGGTAATTGACCACC
>NZ_JASJFG010000431.1:0-2080 GCF_030065375.1 Microcystis sp. M49636_WE2
TTCGCTGGTAGAAGAATCAGAACTAACTTCTTCAACCAAAATAACTACCTCAACAGTTTGTCCTACAGTCAGCTCTGGAGATTCAATTTCAATTCTATTTCCCGGTAGGACTTTTGCTGTCGTGTACAAAGTTGATTTAACTTTAACCATTTTAAGCCTTCTCTTTAAGTATTGTTGTTAATGTAGCTTATTAAAATCGGCGATCGCACTTTAACCCACAGTTTCAATCAATGTGCATGGTGCGTTCCCCAAAAATCTATTAGTGGAGCAGCAGTAGCCATATTAGGGAACGCACCCTACGGCGATGGCGATCGCATTGCGTAGCAGTGCCTTCGACATCGCACTAAGTTTGGAGCATAACGATCGATTTCACCGACATTTTGGATCGTAGCGGAAAAATGTCAGGTACAACGATTTGTTATACCTTATCTTTCTTTGTCAGTTAAATCAATATATTCAGTTTGTATTCGTTTATTCTTTATTAGTATTCTAAAATACGGACATTTCCCATTTACTGATAAATCTTTATCATCATTCCCTTTCCTGAATTTAATTATTTCAAATTGGTCGGGATTAAATTTATGTAAAAATGTTATTGGCACTCCCATATATCCCTTATAGTCTATTGGTATGTCTTGTGTTTTATTAATATTAATTCCATCATAATTGTCATATTTTGGATATTGAACTTCGTTGCCAAAATATATTTTTGTGAGTTCTATATCTTCGTGCCGCTTAAAATTATCTAAATTAGTAAGCCATAAACAATTGTTCGGTGAGATTATTCTATTACCAGAGTTATCTATTCGAGTTTCTGTTCCATATAGTTCATAGTGTTCAGGTACAATAAAACCTGAAATACCTCTACCAAGATTTATTCCTAACCACGCCTTGTTTTCTTTAATAAGTTTGAAAATTTCTTTATAGGTTATTGCATTAATATTTCCAATTATCAAAAACTTTTTATCGTATTTAACCAATTGAGCTACATACTCTCTGAATAATGAAAATGGGGGATTGGTAACAACAATATCGGACTGCTTTAATAGTTCAATGCTTTCCGAACTACGAAAATCACCATCTCCATTAAAGTAAACTAGGTCAGTTGAACTTGGTTTGTTTTTTTCGCCTTCTGTACCTGTATATTCAAAGAAAAACCCTTTTTCATCTTCTTCTGTATTAAATAAATTTTTTACTTGCTCTCTATAACAAGATGTTATTATTTTTTTAAGACCTAATTCATTAAAATTTGAGGTAAAATAATTAAAAAAGTTACTAATTCGGGGGTCATCGCAATTGCAATAAACTACTTGATTTTCAAAATGACTTTTATAATGCTGTAATTCGCTTTCTATATCTGAAAGCTGTGTATAAAACTCGTCACTTTTTGATTTTTTAGCTTTTTGTAATAATTCGTTTGTTGCATTTCTTGCCATTTTCAACCTATTTTGATTTAATAAATCTTTGTTTTAGTTATTTACTTTTGGTTATCTGATTAAATATCTCACTGCCTAATACTTTAAGAGAGGTTTTAGAAATTTCAAGCATAATATCAAACATTTTTTTGACATCCCATTTTCCGCGCTCAGGGGCTGCCATTAACCTCAAACTCAGCACCAGCGGCGTCTGCAAGCCATTAGGGAGAGAAAAGACACCTCCGGTACCTTGGAGGTCAGAAGTTCAAATCCTCTATCAAGTAATAACCAGAGGCTTGCATGAAAATTCTGGGGCATGTTTTAAAACAGATCCCAGTAGCCGAACCAGTAAGAATAGGTTTAAAGAGGGAACCATCCTGACCACGCTGGGTTTTCAACGCGAGGATCGTAATACTGGCTCCACACCTTTCGGTCATAGCCGACCACAAACAATGTCACCCCACCAGGCACTCCGCTGATGGCAGTTACCACCGATGTTGGTGGAAATGTGTTATCTCCGAGGGGGAACCAATCAGACCATTTAGCATCTGCAATTCTGGGATCATAGAACTTGCTCCAAATTCGGCCATCTAAACCGACAACGAAGAGACTGGCTGCGCCGGGTAATGAGCTAACGGCAGACACGTTTGTGGTTTCTGGGGAAA
>NZ_JASJFG010001079.1:0-7320 GCF_030065375.1 Microcystis sp. M49636_WE2
CCCCCCTTGATCCCCCCTTGATAAGGGGGGTTTGATCCCCCCTTGATCCCCCCTTGATAAGGGGGGTTTGATCCCCCCTTGATCCCCCCTTGATAAGGGGGGCATTTGATAATTTTTAACGCCTACCTACTTAGGAGAAGATGGGGGAGAACCTGTCGGAGTTGGTTGAGGTGTAAACTTTTGCTTCATCAATTCTGGTACACCTAAAGCCGTTAATAAAGTAGCAATCGCCGCGACACCAGCCCACACTAATGTCCAATTAATAACAATGGGTTGAGATATTTTAAATTGTTCTGGTTTGGGAATAGACAAACCTAAATCCTTAAACCATGCTTGCACTGACTGAGGACGTTTATCTATGTCTAATTCCAATGCCCAAAGAATTGCTTTGTTGATATTAGGGCTGATTTCTGAATTGTAGGTTTTCGGCTCAATTAAAGGCTGATGATCAATTTTTCGAGTCATCGCATTCACTGGAATTTTACCCGTTAAAAGCTCGTATAACACGGCTCCTAAACTATAAATATCGGTAAAAGCTCCGCGTTTAGCATCACGAGAATAACACTCAATAGGCGCAAAACCTGAGGCTAATTCCTGGGTACGAGTTTTGGTTAATTCCTCATCAAAATCTAAGGCTAAACCAAAATCAATTAAGACCGCTTCTGGTTTACCAGTCCGAATCATAATGTTACCCGGTCGAATATCTCGATGCAGAAAACGGCGACTATGTACCACCATTAAAGCCTGTCCAATCTGCTCAATGTAGCGTAAGGCTTCTTTTTCTGGTAAAATTTTTGTTGATCGCCGATCTAAGGTCGTCCCATCAATATATTCCATAACCATGCAGTTAGCTTTACCCTCTGAAAATAACTCTTTAACTCGCACGATATGAGGATGATCACAACCTTTTAATTTACTCGCTTCCTGCCAAAAAAGTTTCTGTAAACGCTCAGACTCCCACAATTTAAAACCCACATCCCTCGGCGTTTTGATCACCACTGAATCACCATTGCGATCGCTGGCTCGATAGGTAATGCCAAATCTTCCTTCACCCAATACTTCCTGAATCCTGTACTGGCCATCTTTAATTTTCTTGCCCAGATCCCAAACCATTAACTCCTAGCTCCTCTGCTCACAAACATTAATTAAACTTATTTTAATAGCGATGTCATTTTCCCAGAAGTATAACCTAATGTGGTGTTAACGACCGGCGACCGGCGACTGGCGACCCAATTAGATAAATTTGACCTAATCTTAGGTTTTATGGCTAGGATTATCTCTTGTCTTTTTTCTCCTCCTGTCTCCTCATCTAAGGGAAGATTTTTGATTTTTACAGGATTTCTATTAATCTTTCAGCAATTCTAAGCGATAACGATACAAAGCCACAGGACGATTCGGCGCTTGGAAAAAATCCGGGGATTGGGGGGAAAGATAAATGGCTGTCACCTGATCGCCTAGAATTTTATTAGGAGATAATAACTGATAGGCGGTGGTGGTTTCCACCTCATTAAGATAAGTGTTGGTTTCTCCCCGGAAAATTTGTTGACTGATTTCCGTGGCAATAAATTGATTTTGGCTAGGAGTTTCGCTATTTCTGGCAATTACGGTGGAAATTAGTTGATGAGCGCCGCGTAAAAAGGTAATCTGACGATTGGGATTATTAGGGTCAGTTTTTACCGATAATACCGATTGATTACCTAAATAGGCGCGACTAATTGCTAAACCATTAAAGGATCGATCGGCCACAATTGATGGTTTACTGATAATAGTGGATAAAAAGGCAGCATTTATCGGTCTGGAAATAGCTTTCTCGATGAATCTCACCGGAAACTCGATCGATTTTTCTAGGTAACGACGATTACTTTCAAAACCAGGTGTGATAATCTGGGGAGAAAGAGGAGCGGTTAAATCGATTAGGGTACTGGTGACAGTCCAATTGCCTACCATCCAATCGGGATAAACTAAATCTCCACTGGCAAAACTAACCACTGGTTTAGTCATCCAGCGAGGATAATTAGTTAAGCGATCGCTTAAATTTCCCGCTATAGATAATTCTAAATGGTTACTACAGCCTAGAATTAATACTAACAAGAACAAAATTATCCTTTGCATGGGTAAAAATATTTTTTAAGTAATATTCTTTAATTATGAACGATTTGATCAACTCCCAAGCCTTTAATCTCGATTCGGCAGTAATTCCCATCGCACCGACCGGTTTTAAATCCGGTTTTATTGGCATTATTGGTCGTCCTAATGTGGGCAAATCCACCCTGATGAATCAATTAGTGGGACAAAAAATCGCCATTACTTCCCCCATCGCTCAAACTACCCGCAACCGTTTGCGCGGCATTGTCACCGACGAGCGCTCCCAGATGATTTTTGTCGATACCCCCGGCATTCACAAACCCCATCACGAATTAGGCAAAGTTTTAGTTAAAAATGCTGAAAACGCCATAAATTCTGTAGATTTAGTTTTATTTGTTGTCGATAGTAGTAATTTTTTGGGCAATGGCGATCGCTATATTGCCGATTTACTGACTAAAAACCAAACTCCCACGATTTTAGGGCTAAATAAAGCCGATCAGCAACCGGAAGCCCCGGAGCCTATCGACGATAGTTATCGCACCTTAGCGGCGGAAAATAACTGGCCTCTGCTCAAGTTTTCGGCACTGGAGGGGACGGGAATCGAAGAATTACAAAATCTGTTAATTGATTTCCTCGAAGTCGGTCCCTATTACTATCCCCCCGATTTAGTCACCGATCAACCAGAAAGGTTTATTATGGGCGAATTAATCCGCGAACAGATTTTACTGCAAACTCGTCAGGAAGTTCCCCATTCTGTGGCGGTGGTGATTGAACGCGTCGAGGAAACTCCCGCTTTAACCAAGGTTTTTGCCGCCATTAACGTGGAACGAGCTTCCCAAAAAGGGATCGTCATCGGTAAAAATGGCAGTATGTTAAAAGCGATCGGCTCTTCCGCGCGATCGGCTATTCAAAAGTTAATCGCTGGGGAGGTATATTTAAAATTATTTGTGAAGGTAGAACCGAAATGGCGACAATCTCGCTCACTTTTAGCAGAATTTGGCTATCGCACCGAGGAGTGAAGGGAGCGGGGAATTATGAATTATGAATTATCAATTATGAATTGGTGAGCGGGAAGAGGGAATTATGAATTATGAAGTGGGGAGAAAAAATAAAAATAATCTCCTGACTTCTGAAGACCGACTTCTGAAGACTGACGGCTGATAATTTTCACTTTTGTAGTAGAATGGAGAACCACTAATAACTGATTTCTGGAATAATGGCCGATATTACAAACCTAATCAAACAGGTACACCAAGAGGCAAAAAAAGAGGATTTTCCCATCGATACCCTGATTTACCAAGAGGCAAAAAAAGACCCCCTTGAACCGGTTTTGTATGCTGGTAATCTTGCTAGTCAGTTATGCTTTTTTGGCCGGGATTTAGGACGAGATGAAGTGTATGCGGGACAACCTTTGATCGGGGCTGCCGGTAGAATGGTAAGAGAGGGATTTTTTCAAGCTTGGCAGGGGAGAAAATCCCATGATCGTCAAGAGTTATTATCGGTGTGCGATCGAATTTTCCTAACTAATACAGTTCCCTACAAACCGCCTGGTAATAAAGCTTATTCTGGGGAAGTGAAAGATCGTTTTCGTCCATTTATAGAAAAACTGCTCGTTTTTTATTGGCAAGGTGATCATATCATTCCCCTTGGCACGGAAGCTTTTAAATGGTTTGAACCCTACGGTAAACCCAGAGAAGTAGATAAATTCTATCTTGATAAAGAACGCTTTACTAAAAAACTGCTAGTTACCCTTACCGCTACCGATGAACAGGGATTAAAACAGCAAAAGGAAGTGACTTTATTGCCTCTCCCCCATCCCTCTCCTCTCAATCAAAGATACTATGCTCTTTTTCCTGATTTATTACAAAAAAGATTAACTGAATTTGCCTTTTAACCGATGAGAATTTACGGCAATCGTCCCATAAAAACCCTAGCAGGACAATTAACCCGTCCGACGACAGCAAGGGTGCGAGAAGCTTTATTTAATATCTGGCAACAGAAATTATCCGGCTGTCGTTGGTTGGATCTTTGTGCGGGTAATGGTTCCATGGGTGCGGAAGCTTTATGTCGAGGTGCGAGTCTAGTAATCGGAATTGAACAATCAGGACGCGCTGGCGAAATTATCAAGGAAAATTGGCGCAATTTAGCAACTTCTCCCCAGCAATTTCAAGTAATTCGGGGGGATGTACTGACAAAGTTAGCCACTTTAGCGGGGAAAAGTTTTGATTTAATTTATTTTGACCCTCCCTACGAAAGCGGGTTATATTTACCGGTACTAACTGCCATCTCTCAATCTAATTTATTAGATTCTCTGGGGGAAATTGCCGTGGAACATAATCCCAAATCTTGGCAAGCAATTAATCTAGAAGGTTTAACCATTTGTCGTCAAAAACGCTACGGCAATACTACGTTAACTTTTTATCAAAAAGCAGATGAATTATGAATTATGAATTATGAATTATGAAGTGGGGAGAAGGGAGAATAAATAAAAATAATCTCCTGTCTCCTGTCTCCTAACCCCACCAACAAACTTTTTCAGCAGACCCTACTTATTACAAGCGGAGAATGGGAAATCTGGGTACTGCCGCAAGAAATGGTCAATTTTATTTGGCAGCCCAGAAAAATGGCTCTTCTGGTTTTTGTGTGGAAGGAAGAAGAATAGGGATAATTTGGGTGCATCTCAATTTGGTCGAAATATCTAGATGACATTTTGGGCGCACGCGATGCGCCCTTACCATTGGCGCAATCATATTATTGTAGGGGCGAATTGCATTCGCCCTCTTTGAATAACTTCTGCTGCTCACCTATAGGTGTCGAGGAGAGCCGAAAAATTATTATTTCTCAACAAAATCACATAATTTGTCACTTTTCTTGACAATTATCCTGAGTAAAGCGAGAAACTTTCTGGCAACCGCAGTTAATCGCCCCCCTTTTTAGGCTATTTAAAGAAAAATTAGGGTTTATTTCGATAAAATTAGCAGTAAATAGGCTGTAACCTCCTAAAAAACTTAAATCCCTTCTCCTAGTCCTTTTTTTGACCTAAAACTACCCCGAAGTTTCCTGACACGGCAGCCGAACTCTCTCCCCTTAACCCTTGCTGCTCCCCAGAATATTACCTAGTTTTTGTATAAATTTATACCCGACAAAAATAGTCGGGTATATTTGACACCAAGATTTTGCCGGTGATAGGATGTGTGTAGATTCAGTTGACGGCAAGACAGGAAAATCATGACCCTAGCGACAAACATCAAAACCTCAAAATTCATCCCCACCTTTACCCGCTTGGTTTCTAAGGAAGGAGGGACTTCTTACCCCCTGAAAGCGCTGAATATCTGCGAAGAAACCTTTGCCCCCCTAGAAGTGGACTACGATTACGACCTCATCCGTCGCACCGTTACCAGAGAAAGCATTCAAGCAGGTCCAAATTCCATCTGGCGCTATCGTTCCTTTTTGCCAGTGGAAAGTGAAAATCCCATCGATGTGGGTACGGGTATGACTCCCCTAGTTAAATCCCACCGTTTAGCTCGGCGCTTGGGTCTAAAAAATCTCTACATTAAAAATGATGCCGTCAATATGCCCACTCTCAGCTTCAAAGATAGAGTGGTATCCGTCGCCCTTACCCGGGCCAAAGAATTAGGTTTTACTACCGTTTCCTGTGCTAGTACGGGAAATCTCGCCAATTCCACCGCCGCTATTGCCGCTCACGCCGGTTTAGACTGTTGTGTTTTCATTCCCTCCGACTTAGAAGCGGGTAAAATTCTCGGCACCCTAATCTATAATCCCACGGTCATGGCAGTTAAAGGCAACTACGATCAAGTTAACCGTCTCTGTTCAGAAGTGGGCAATACCTACGGTTGGGGTTTTGTCAACATCAATCTGCGTCCCTACTATTCCGAAGGTTCCAAAACTTTAGGCTTTGAAGTGGCTGAACAATTAGGCTGGAAACTCCCCGACCATATTGTCGCACCTTTAGCCAGTGGTTCCCTCTTTACCAAGATTTATAAAGGCTTCCAAGAATTCGTCAAAGTCGGTTTGGTGGCAGATAAAGCAGTGCGTTTTAGTGGCGCTCAAGCGGAGGGTTGTTCCCCCATTGCCCAAGCTTTCAAGGAAGGACGGGATTTTGTCGCCCCAGTTAAACCCAATACTATCGCCAAATCGATCGCTATTGGTAATCCCGCCGATGGTGTTTATGCCCTTGATATTGCGCGTAAAACTGGCGGTAATATTGAATCCGTCACCGATGCCGAAATTATCGAAGGTATTAAACTTTTGGCAGAAACGGAAGGCATTTTCACAGAAACCGCAGGCGGTACGACTATCGCTGTCTTGAAAAAATTAGTAGAAGCGGGTAAAATCGACCCCGAAGAAACCACGGTCGTTTATATCACTGGTAATGGTCTAAAAACCCAAGAAGCGGTACAGGGTTATATCGGTGAACCCCTGTTAATCGAACCGAAATTAGAAAGCTTTGAACGGGCCCTGGAACGTTCCCGCACCCTCGAACGCCTCGAATGGCAACAGGTTCTCGTCTAGAATTGATGTTCGGGGATGATGGGGCAATTATCCCCTTGCCTCATCTCCACAAGCAATTTAAATTTGCGCGCAGCTTACTGTCCTTTCCACTTTTTCCTTGATATCTATGGCCGTAAAAGTTCTCGTTCCCACTCCCCTGCAACAACTTACAAAAAATAAGGCTACCGTCGAGTGTAGTGCTAGTAATGTCGGTGATTTAATCGAATCCTTAGAAGCAAGTTTCCCCGGTATTAAGGCCCGCTTATGCGATGAAGAGGGCGCACCCCGGCGCTTTTTAAATTTCTACGTCAACAGTGAAGATATTCGCTTCCTCGATGGGACAAAAACCCCCTTAAAAGATGGCGATGAAGTCAGTATCGTTCCTGCGGTGGCTGGAGGTTAACCTCCCCATAAGTTTGTTTTCCGTCAATTGTAATTAAACCCCTAGAAAGTGATGTTTTCTGGGGGCTTTTCTTCAGGTAAGTTTTAGTTAGGTTTGCCAGAAAAACCTAATCTTTGTGTCCTTTGTGCCTTTGTGGTTGTTCATATTATTATAAGCTGAGACACATTTGGTCAATTGCCATAGAAGTTCTCATCTAAGATTTGCTCTGGCAAGAAAGGACAAATTTGAGGATAATCATTTTCTGGGGGAATCCGAACACCAAATTGAGCAAGTTTCCCTTCCTTAATTGCCACTTGACGAGCATCTGGATAAGCTTCCTC
>NZ_JASJFG010000266.1:0-1726 GCF_030065375.1 Microcystis sp. M49636_WE2
CAATCGTCAGGGAGAACGACAACTCACGTTGAGTGCAATTTACGGAAAAATTCACCAAAATAGTCAACCTTCTATCGAACAACTAGAAAGCTTGACTCGTGAAAAATTTGGCAGTCTAAGACAACCGATTCCCAGAAATTTGTCCTTTACTGAAATTGCTAGTTGTGGCACGGTTAAAGGTGAAAAGGGGGAGGCTTTTATCGTTCCCCATAGGTGGACTTTTCCCAATAGTGTTCAGGGACCAGCTTTAAATAATGCCAGTGAGCAAAAAAGACGCTTTTCCGGTTCTAGCTACGAATGTATCCGAAAAATTTTTGAGCCAGAAACGGCCGATTTGCTATTAGGACCCCTGGAGGATCAAATTAATGGTGAACGCTATCGTCATCTCGATACCCAATTCCATGAAGCGGGTCATGCTAGTGGGTTAGGATTTGACTTAAAACTCAAAAATAAACTGTTTCAAAACTATACCTATGCCGGAGTCGAGGAGTGGCGCTCAGATAGTTTAGGCTTTGAATTTGCCGACTGTGCTTTACCTGCCGAAGAAGCGGGAAAATTAGTCGCTGTTAATTTCTGCATTCGCTTTGGTTTGGATGCTCACCGTTTAGGGGGTTTAGAAAAAGATGTGGACGTCCACGCTAGTTTGATCAGTTTGGAATATCTCTTGCAGAATGATGCTATTTATCTCACAAAAAATGGTCAATTGGCCCTGCGTAATGTCAGTTATCCAGGCTTACTAAAAGCGGTGGAAATGCACCGAACAAAAGCTTTATCTCTAACGCGAAGGGAGTTGAATCTAAATAGTCCAACAGGTCTTTTTGCTCTGTATAAAGTAGAGATTCATCCCGCAACCCAATTAATTTTTCAAGGACTAATTGTAGAGCGATGCCGCGGAATTTGGTCAGAGTTACAATAAGTACCTAGGGTTTGCTGATAATCGGCCCGGGGAGGGATGTCCATCAGCCATGAGCATCCCTCCAAAGCCTAGGTCTCTACTACTTGATGGCGATAGGGATTGGGGTCAACTCCCCTGAGTTTCTCGCCACAGCAAGTGCCGGCCCGGGAATATTAGTCGTTGACTCCTACACATTTATTTATATATATCGCTAGATAACTAAAATGTGTTAAGCTAGGGGGTAGCATTCTGGGAAATCACGACAGATAGATAAGTCTCTTATTAGTCAGAGTCCCTGAACCCCTGATTACTCCTTTCTCCCCTGGGCGATTACAAAACCAATGGCTGAACAACGCTCTGTACTAAAATTTAATGGCATCGATGATCATATTGATCTATCCCACGGATTTCTTGACATCGATCAGAGTATTACCATTACATTTTGGGCAAAAGGGGAAAATAATTTAGCTACAGAAACGACTTTTTTAGAAGCTGTTAATCAGGAGAATAACCGCGTTCTACATATTACCTTGCCTTGGGGCGATCCCGTGAAACCTGCTATTTTTTGGGATGCGGGTAATGAAGAAGGTTTCGATCGAATTGAAAAAAAAGTCAAGCTTAAGGATTATAGTGATTGGACTCACTGGGCCTTTGTCAAAAATGCGACCACAGGCCGAATGTTGATCTATCGCAATGGGATCATTTGGCATCGTGGCAACGGTCATAACCGTGCCTTAACGGGGATTGAAAAAATCATCTTGGGAGCCTCTGTTAATCTCTCTCATTATTGGCAAGGTTGTCTTGCAGAACTTTCTGTTTGGAATCAAGCGC
>NZ_JASJFG010000277.1:0-7048 GCF_030065375.1 Microcystis sp. M49636_WE2
AAACCTTTCATCGCTCCACAATGGGAGTGACCGCAGATAATCACTTGCTCGATGCCGAGAGCGTTGATAGCATATTCTATAGATGCACCTTCACCACCATTGGTTGCTCCGTAGGGAGGGATTATATTTCCCGCATTACGAATTACGAATAATTCCCCCACCTCCGCTTGGGTAATTAGGTTAGGATCGATCCTGGAATCGGAACAGGTGATAAACAGGATTCTCGGTTTTTGTCCGTGGGAGAGTTGCTCAAATAATTGCCGATGTTCATCAAAATAACCACTCTGGAACTTTTCTAGTCCCTGTAGGAGTTTCTTCATAATAATTTTTCTGGTTTAGTTTGATCGCTATTTACTCGATCCTTTCAGCATTATCGGGCATGAGATAACAGCAATGCAACCGGCCAGATTAGCGATCGTTATCGGCTGCGAGATCGGTTATATTTTGTTAAGATAAGATACAGACTGTATCTAAGCAAATTTTATTTTATGGAAACTGCAACAATTTTGGGTGTTTCGATCGCTGCCGCTTTGGTAGGAATTACCGCTTTAGCTCTTTATACCGCTTTTGGACCGCCGGCAGCAGAATTAAGCGATCCTTTTGAAGATCACGAAGATTAATTCTTTAATAACCATGTGGCTATCTGCCAAGGAGAAAGTTGCTCAACGGGATCGATCGCTCTTTCTAAACCATCGATCGATTCTTTTATTGTTAATTGTAATTGA
The DNA here is from genome assembly GCF_030065375.1 of Microcystis sp. M49636_WE2. Classification (NCBI taxonomy): domain Bacteria; kingdom Bacillati; phylum Cyanobacteriota; class Cyanophyceae; order Chroococcales; family Microcystaceae; genus Microcystis; species Microcystis sp. M49636_WE2. The sequence goes on from NZ_JASJFG010000277.1 coordinate 726, forward strand.
TTTTGCCAATCAATAACAGCGTTTTCTCCCTGACATTCATAAACGCGCATTACCCAACCCCGAGCGGCTGTTTCACTTTGTTTGAAACTCATTAAAATTAAGTTATCTGCCGAGAATTTTAACCATTGTGCCACGGGTGGCAACCAGTTTGATTGAGAAGAATTATTAATAAAAACAACGGTGACAGGTAAGTTTAACTGCCAAGCGTGATGGACAGTTTTCGCCGTTTTCCAGTTACCTTGATGGGGATATATTGCATAGGTAAATTCTTGTTTCCCCAGATCCGCCTCGGGATCGGGCCATCGGGGACTTCTCAACAGAGTTAATCGCAGTTGCTGGTTAGTAGCATCATAGCCATATTTATTATTATTTAAAAGACTTACCCCATAGTTTGCCTCTGTATCGGTTAAATCCGCCCATTTATGGGCGTAAACTTCCCATTTTGGCGATTCTGGTTCGTGGGAACGCTCGATCGCACCACAGGCAATTTCATAGGTGGTAAAATCGCTGTTGAGGGTGAGAGGAAAAGCGGTTTTTACTAAAGTATGTTCTTGCTGCCAATTAACAATAGTTTTAATCTGGAGAATAGGAGAATCTTTTTCTAAGATATAATCTTGACAAAATTCCGAATCAGCTAAACTTCTGATCACGCGAATCTGCCAGCGTAAAGGGCCACATTCTAAGCATTCGATCGATTTTAATACTGTTTTAGGTAAGGTATATTGTTGATAATTCGGATCGATATTCCAAGCGTCCCAATATTGTCCTTGATCTTTAAATGCCTGTAATTGATTACCAGCAGCTTGCAGGATTTCTCTTTGATTAATTATATCGAATATACTATCTATATCCCCCGTTTCCGAGTTAATAGTAACTTTAAGCAGTCCATTATCTAAAATAAATTGGCAGTTGGTTAAATTTTGCTCCGTTGCTTGCTGATTGGCAACTAACCAAAATAACTTATAACCCACAGAAGGAATATTTTCAGCGAGAAATAATAGCTGATTGTCGTGGGATAATTGCGAAAGACAAAGACAATTATTCAAGTCATAAACCGAACAATTGACAGATTCTATAGCTAAAGAGATAACCTGGGTTCTTTCCCAGTTAAGAGAATTAAAAACTAGAAAAGGCTTTGCTTGGGGATGGGGGGGATTAGGCAAATTAATTTGATTAGCAATTGCCTGTAAAGCTTGATCTAAAATTGCTTCAACTGTGCTGATAACTTGCCGCCATAACTGATTAGCATCCCTAAATACTTCGGGGATCGAAGTACCCGGCAGTATATCATGAAACTGATTTAATAAAACCTTTTTCCATGCGGATTCTATCTCGACTTTCGGATAGGGAATCTCTAGTAAAATATTAGCCAGAGAAGACCATAATTCCCCTTGATACAAGAGGATTTCACAGTAACGATTATAAGCCTTTTGGTCGGCGTGGGTAGTATAACAACCCCGATGGAATTCTAGATATAATTCATCATCCCAGATAGGGAGATTACTTGTCTCCAGACTGTCCAGATAGGTTGTTGCTTGGCTAAATTTTAACTGGGGGAAAAAAGGAGATTTTTGCCAACGTTGGGCCACCTCTAACATATCACGAGTCGGACCGCCGCCATGGTCGCCAACACCGGGCAGCCAAAAAATATCTTTTAAGCCGGTTTGCCGTTCCCAATTGAGAGCATGATCGGTCATAATAATTGGGTTAGTATCCATAACTCCGGCAACATTGGGAGGAGACATGAGGGAAAGAATTTTACTGCCATCGGGAGATTGCCACCAGAAAAAACCGTGGGGAAATTTAGTCGTATCATTCCAATGGAGTTTCCCGGTTATAAAATATTTGATGCCAAAAGATTTAAGAATTTGCGGCAATTGGTAGGGAAAACCAAAGGTATCCGGCAGCCAAGCAGTTTTAGTGATTTGCCCAAATTTTTCTTGAAAATATTTTTGTCCATAAAGCAGCTGTCGAAATAGGGATTCCCCAGAGATTAAATTGACTTCTGGTTCTACCCACATCCCGCCCAAAAGTTCCCAAGATTGCCCTTTATATGCCTCTAGAATTGCTTGAAATAGGTCAGGATGATGTTTTTCTATCCATTCGTAAATTAGGGGGCTAGAATGACCAAATATGAGGGCAGGAAAATCTTTTTGCAGGTTTAAAACCGAGATAAAAGTGTTTTTTGCTACTTGCCAAGTTTCTGCCAACGGCCACAACCAAGCCAGATCTAAATGTGCGTGGCCGAGAAGATTAAAACTGCGTTCTTTGAGAGGTTGAGCGAGGGGTTGTAGGGATTGACGAATTGATTCTAGGGAGCGATTAAATTTATCTTTGTTGGTGACATTATCCCAGTCAATATTATCGAGAGTAGCGGTAAAAGCTGCTAAGTTTTCAGGATAAAAAGTTTGTAGATAATTATGGAGGATGGTTAATTCATCAGCAACAAAACTAGGATCGATAGCTTGGCTATATTCATAGATTAACTGCGATTTCATCAAACCACCAATATCATGATTGGGACTGACTAAACGGAGAGTAACAAGAATTTCTTGACCGATAGAGACCGAGTTGGAAAGTAAAATGCGGGTGGAAGAATCAAAGAGGTCTCCTGCTTGGATAAATTGATTATTAACATAAATTTTGACATCTTCCGCCCACCAAGTTAAGATTAATCTCAGTTCCATTCCCGCTAAAGGATAACCGGCTAAATGTTCGGGGACAATAATTTTTTGAGTTAGATATTGGATTTGTCTGCCGGCCGGCCAAATAATGTATTGTTTTTCATTGAGGGTGACGGGTTGAATTGGTTTTCCCGCTGCTGTAGCGATAAACCAATTTTTCTGAACATCTCTGCGGGTGAGGTGAGACAGTTTAGCGATGTTGTCGAGGGGAGACATGAGCCAACAAATAAGTTAATTTTGACTATTTTAGGCGATCGAGGACTAATTGCCCTAGAAGAGAACTTATGTTAACGCCATAGTGCTGAAGACTTACTTAGGGTTTGCGGCAAAAAGTTTTTCGGTGGAGGTAGGGTGTGGGGTGTGGGGTGTAGGGTGTAGGGTTTTACCCATTTTCAGGGGGTCAATTACCTAATTTTCAGGGAAAAAGTCCCTAAATTTCCCCCCCGATCCCTCCAATGGCCGGTACTTTTTGATTTCAAAAAAGCCTAAAAATATTATCCAACAAGGTTTTTAGATTTATTCAGCAAGCCCTACTTAATCTCATCCTTCAACGGTTTATTGAGAATGAGAAGCAAAGAGAAAGCCCGTGATGAGGATTGAACTCATGACCTCACCCTTACCAAGGGTGTGCTCTACCACTGAGCTACACGGGCATTGATCGTGGTGGGCCGGGCCGGATTCGAACCAGCGTAGGCGTAGCCAACGGATTTACAGTCCGCCCCCATTAACCACTCGGGCACCGACCCATTAATTCCACGATTAACAATCATAGCACCCTTAGCTAAAACCCACAAGTGTTTAGGGAAAAAAATTTTTGAGCCATAAAATAACTCCCGTTAAAGCCATGGCTTTAACGGGAATTTTCTGATAATCTTGAAGATTACTTCAAAGCGTCTTCTTCCTGGTGGGTGAGGATCACACAGTCAGAGGTGGGATAGGCGACGCAGGTGAGGACATAACCCGCTTCAATTTGATCGTCATCTAAGAAGGATTGATCGGATTGATCGACAGTACCAGATTCAATTTTACCTGCACAGGTGGAGCAAGCTCCCGCACGGCAGGAATAGGGTAAGTCCAGTCCTGCTTCTTCAGCTATATCGAGAATGTACTCATCATCGGGAACCTCAATTGTTTTACTCTCGCCATCGGGTGTTTTCAGGGTGACTTTATAAGTTGGCATCGGTTGTTCCTCTTAATTAAATGCTAGTGAAAGCGGCAGTCTCTATAATTGCCTCTCGCCCGTCCTCAGAGTGAACGATTGGAGCGAGTTTCATTTTTGATACTACGGGAAAATCTCCCCGACTCAGCCTTGCATTAGTAATGACAGTCTTAAATAAACTTAAAATAAAATTTACTTATATATCTAACCCAGAATTCTTGACGCTCCTTGCTCGATCTCTAGATAATTTCATCGATCTACAATCTAGCTAAACTAACCACTACTAAGCATTTGGAGCTATAATGTTAATCGTTTTTTTCGTCTTGAGCCGATTTTTATTAAATATTAATTTAACTTATGGTTAAGATAGATGTCGATGAATTGTCTTTAACCCAGCCAAGAAATTGCTTTTCGGCACTACTGCCGGTAACACATCTAGGGAAACTATGAAAAAATCTATTGACAATCAAACCAATAAATGATATGGGGAGATAAATCCCCTGTTGCCAGGGGTAGCATCCGTTAAAACGGATGGCTAACCCTCCCTGACGATTTCTTGGTTTTTGGATTGTCAGTTTTCCAGGATATGGTTCACCGATTAGCAAACCCTACTTATTAGGTTGGGGAGTCATGCGTAGATAGGGTTTGATTTCTTCAACTCCTTTGGGGAATTTGCTACGAGCTTCTTCAGTGGGAATAGAGGGAACCACCACACAATCGCCGCCGTCGGTCCAGTTAGCGGGGGTAGCCACTTGATAGTTATCGGTGAGCTGCAGGGAGTCGATCACGCGCAGGATCTCGTTAAAATTGCGCCCCGTGCTGGCAGGATAGGTAATGGTTAAACGTAATTTTTTGTTGGGATCGATGATAAACACCGAACGTACCGTCAGATTATTGAGGGAATTGGGGTGAATCATGCCGTAGAGATCCGACACTTTGCGATCGCCATCGGCGATAATCGGATAGTTAACGGTAGTGTTTTGAGTTTCGTTGATGTCATTAATCCAACCCCGATGGGATTCGGCACTATCCACACTCAAAGCGATCACTTTCACATTACGTCGCTCAAATTCTGACTTAAGACTAGCCACCGTACCTAATTCCGTGGTACAAACGGGGGTATAATCAGCCGGGTGCGAGAACAGCACCACCCAGCTATCTCCTACCCACTGGTGAAAAGAAATCGGACCTTCACTAGAATCTTGTGTAAAATCTGGAACGATATCACCCAATTGGAGAGCCATAATTGTGTCTTCCTTATTATGTATTTCAAGACAAGCAACAGTTTATGATGCCATAGGAGTGCTGTTCGTCATTGATAATTTTAGGGATTTATAATAATTGGGTTAGGGGATAGGGGAATGAGGAAATGGGGGAAGTGGGGAGATAGGGAAATAGGGAAATTCAACTGTAGCAGCCGCCAGATGGCAGCAGGAAAGTCTTTGCCAGAAAAGGGTTTTAGCGATTTAGATTGTCCTAACCAACTTGTTCTTTGTATAAAAACCCCAAAACCGCAAAACCCTAAAACCCCTAAAACCCTAAAACCCCATCCCCCAACCCTCAAAACCCTTCCCCTAGGGCGGCAAACTAGGTTAAGATCCGGTCTAATGGCATGATATAACTTTTTTAACTAGCTATCAGCGTTCAGCTAATAGGTCAGCTGCGGTGGTAAGTCCCAATTCCCCACCCTATGCCTAGTCGGAAAGCTGAAGGCTGACGGCTTCATTTCTTGTCCTGATCGTTAATTTGCCTTGGTTTTAGGAGACCACAACTGCAATGAAGAATCTTGTTCGTCTGCTGGCGGTAATTGCCTTGATTATCGGGAGTTTTTGGGGTAAAGTTCCCGCTCAAGCTCTCAATCTCACCTCGATCGCCCTTCCCTCTCTTCCTGTGGCGGTTTTAAATGCGGCTGATGCTAAACTAACTACAGAATTTGGGGCGAAAATCGACCTCAATAACAGTGATATTCGCGATTTCCGGGACTTGAGAGGGTTCTATCCCAATTTAGCTGGTAAAATCATCAAAAACGCCCCCTACCAAGAAGTGGAAGATGTCCTCAATATCCCCGGACTCTCGGCCACTCAAAAAGAGCGTTTACAGGCTAATCTGGAGAAATTCACCGTTACTGAGCCTTCTAAAGAATTTATCGAGGGTGATGACCGTTTTAACCCCGGAGTTTACTAAATCCAGTTAATTGCGGTTTTAAAAAAATTTCTAGGTGAGCGATCGCTCACCTTTTTCAGTGATTAGCTTCTGAAGGCAAGAGGCAAAAGTAAAGAATCTGGCATACTGCCCCAAGGGAAAGACCGGGGATTTTTGCCAGAGCTATAGAGAAATGGAATGCTAGAATAAATAGAATTTATCAATTAACTCCTACATGGTCGTTTCCTCGCAACTGCCGAGTTATCAAGATGTTTTAGTGGTGGGATCGGGAGCGGCGGGATTGTATGCCGCACTGTGTTTACCCCCTAACTTAAAGG
>NZ_JASJFG010000417.1:0-1474 GCF_030065375.1 Microcystis sp. M49636_WE2
CTAGAAACCAGCGTCAGAAACGTAGAAAAATACGTCAGTCGCTTATTTAGCAAGACTGGTACTAATAGTCGCACGGAATTGGTACGTTTTGCCCTAAAACACGGTTTAACCAGTTAATATAGCAGCTAAGGACAAAGTAGCAGATGGGAGTAGTTTATTAACTGACGATGACAGGCAACTGAATTAGCGATGGCAAAAAAACTTAAATATATGTCACGGCAAACCGTGCCTTTGAGGATAGCGTTATCCTGTTGAATTTATCCGAGAATTACTTAGTTCTGGCCTGACTATTGCCGACATTTTAGCCCACTACGATGATAGCGAAAAAACTTTCTGTCCTTTGTGTCTTTGTGGTTTTTCATATCAGTAATTTTACCCAGAATGCCATGCACGTCATCAGCTATCGAAGACTAGGAGACTTTAGGAATAAACAGGCTGATTCCCGAATAGGTTGAGAGAATTGGGATAATTAAACTTCTTTAACTAATACTCCATTCAGAAAAATTTCGGCAATACCTTCGGCCATTTCTTGTAAAGCGAAGGGGGAAGCATTACTATCTAAAATAGTTTCACTGGAAAAACCAGCAATTGCGAACATTCCTAGAAAAACCTGCGCCACAATTTTCGGATTCATGGGACGATAGATACCACGATCAATCGCTGTTTGAAAAAAAGCCTCGGCCACATCGGTCATTTTAGCAATTACCTCCGATTGGATTCGCTCTTTTAATTCGGGGTGAAATTGGGCCTCTATAAAACAAACTCGCAATAAATCGCTATTTTCTCGCATTCTCAACACCCTACGCCGCATCACCTGCGCTACCGCTTTATAACTGCCCATTTCGCTCAATTCCGTCAGCAAGTCGGTGAGAATATCCACCCATCCCCTAGTGGCCACTTCAATTAAAATCGCCTTTTTGTTGGGAAAATAACGAAATAAAGTTCCTTCTGCCACATTTGCGCTTCCTGCTAGGTCTTTGGTCGTGGTTCCTTCATAACCCTTAGCGGCAAATAAACGTAAAGCGGCCTGTAGAATACGACTACGGGTATCTTCTTCCCCAGAATTGGTCTCAGTTAGGGAACGTTGAAAAAGACTTTGCATGATCATTGACAGCTAGAAGGGGATAGAGCCATTGTCATCGATCAAGTTAGGTGTTTACTCAAATGCTTCATAAAATTTTGAGTAATTGGGATTAGAGATTGTTCGGTTATCGTTCCCCAGACTTCCCCAGAAATCAAGCTAGAAGCTTGTCCACCTAGCTAAAATCTTAATGAGTTTCATACGGTCGCTGTGCAAGCGGATAGTTAGACCGTAGCTCACCCCTTTTTATACCTGAACTTCCCCCCATACATATATACTATAATAGCCGAAAACCCTTATCCATCAATGGATGTAACCCCTTAACTTTTCTTAATGTACCCATGTAATTTGTAACATTTCTTAATGGACAAGAATTCTCTCCATTTGCTAGAA
>NZ_JASJFG010000629.1:0-1665 GCF_030065375.1 Microcystis sp. M49636_WE2
GGTGGTCAATTACCTAATTTTCAGGGAAAAAATCCCTAAATTTTCCCCCCAATCACTCCAATGGTAGGCACTTTTTCAGGGAAAAAAAGTCTAAAAGCCTTATCCAACAAGGTTTTTAGATTTATTCAGCAAACCCTAATTATGACCTTTATTCCCCATCCCGACACCGCCCCCCTTAATCTTACCTGTGCCGTAGTCACGGTGAGCGATACTCGTACCCCGGAGACAGATAGGAGTGGCCAAATAATTCAAGAGTTACTAACTCGATCGGGTCATGATATCGGCCTATACTTAATTATCCCCGATGAACCCTTACAAATTCAAGCAATTTTACCAGAAATTAGCAATCAAAATCAGATAAAAGTCTTAATTCTCAATGGGGGTACGGGTATTGCTCCCAGAGACACTACCTACGATGCTTTAGTACCTTTATTAAGGATTACTTTGCCCGGTTTTGGCGAATTATTTCGTTATCTTAGCTATCAGGAAATTGGCTCCCGTGCCATGGCATCGAGGGCGATAGCTGGGGTTTATCAAAACTTATTAGTCTTTTCTCTCCCCGGTTCCACTAATGCCGTTAAATTAGCCCTAGAAAAACTGATTCTTCCCGAAATTTTACATCTGGTTAAACAGATGAATGGGTAATTTATTTTGATTTGATCTTGGCTGAAATTTCTTGAAAACATACATCCCAAAAATAGCTGGCTAGATTCACCGCGCTTAACAGTTTGGGAATTCCTTCACTTAGACTAGCAAAACCTTGATTTTTAATCTGGAGAAAATCAATAGCGATCGCAAAAGTTAAAAGTGCTAAAGCGATGATTAAAATTTGGTAAGAAGTTTGTTTTATTCGCCGCCAAAATACTAAACCATAAATCAGAATTGCGAGGGCATAAACAGAGATAGTCAAGAATTTGGGAATATTAAAATAGAGAAGAATGATATGAATTCTGAAGATTTCATTGATGGCAATTAGTCCCGTTATTATGCCAGAAAAAAGTAAAAACTGGCGAGAATTATTGAAACTTGCCTCCTGGCACAATAAAGCATAACTAAAAAGGCAAACAATCGGTGGTAAACAACAAAGCAATTGAAAAGAATGGGTTAATAAACCAGCGATCGGAGTTGGGGGAGTAGCGGGAGGATAAAATAAAAGACTAGAGGGTAATTCTGCCCGATCAACCCCAGCAATTAAAGCTAAAATCAAGAGGAGAACGACAAAATTTATTTTCAGAAAATGCTGTTCTCGTGAGGACATAAGTATAGTAGTTTATAATTGTGGCTATTAACCACGGTATAATGCACAAAGTGCCGCTTTCTACTGGCTCGATCTACATACCGAAGTGCCAAGCATTTCCTCAATTGTGTTAGGGACAATTTTCTCGGTTTTCTATGCTCGATCAAAAAGAACTTTTGTGTTTATTACAATTGGCTAGTCCCATTTTACCCGTGGGGGCCTATAGTTATTCCGAAGGGCTAGAAACCCTCGTCGAAAAGGGGATTATCTCCAATAGTGCCACCTTGAATGATTGGTTAGAGCGATCGCTTTGTCAAGGCTCGATTCGCTTAGAAACGGCTGTTTTGCTAAGGGTATATCGTTGTTTTTGTCAAGAGGATTTTACAAAACTTAATTATTGGGATAATTGGTTATCGGCAACGCGGGAA
>NZ_JASJFG010000253.1:0-3826 GCF_030065375.1 Microcystis sp. M49636_WE2
ACACCGTAGGGTCCGGTTTTGCCCACCAGTTGCGAGTTCATGGTGCTAAGGGGAATAATCAGCATTTCATCCTGATTATTGCCAAAAAAGGAGCCTTTCGCCTCTAAAATCCCGATCACCTCAAAACTGAGATTTTTGATCCGCAGCTGTTGACCGAGGGGATTTTGGGTGGGGAAAAGTTGCGCCGCCACTTCAGTGCCGATTACCGTTACCCGTTTGTTGCGGGCTAGATCGATATTATTGATAAAACGACCTTTTTCTAGGGTAAAATTGCGGACAGAAGCGTATTCTGGGGTGCTTCCCGTGACTAGAGCCGTCATGTTGCGATTACGATAGGAAATCAGGAAACGAGCGTTTATTTCCGGGGCGACTTCAGCGACGGTGGGAACTTGTTCGGCGATCGCCTGAGCATCGGCTAAAACCAAGGTTTTCGGTAAATTAACGGTGGTATTGCGTGCTTGTCGCGACCCCGGCACCACAAAAAGAGTATTGGGACCCAAGTTAGCAAACTGCTCATTGGCTAAGGTTTGCGCCCCTTGGCCAATACCAATCATGGCCACCACCGAAGCGTTACCGATGATAATTCCTAACATGGTCAGGCCGCTACGCACTTTATTGGCCGCTAGGGTGGAGACGGCCATTTTTAAACTTTCGATGATAAACATATAGGGGAATTATGAATTATGAATTATGAATTATGAATTGGGAAGTGGGGTGTGGGGTGTGGGGTGTGGGTAGAATAAATAAAAATAGTCTCCTGTCCCCTCTCTCCTGAATCCTGCCCGATCATAAAAAAGACAATTGGGAGATATTTGTTAAGAAAAATTATTGAGATTTTTGATTAGTTTTCGAGGTATCTTCGGCCCCTTCGGGGAGATCGATAAAGACCTTTTCTCCGGCTTCCAAACCTGATAAAATTTGGGTTTTATCGTCCAGGACTAAACCGATCGAAACGGGTTTAAAACTGGGTTTATTTTCGGCATCGGGAACTAAAACCCCTGACTTGCCTTCCCGGGTGACAATGGCTACAGTCGGCACGACGAGGGCATTATCTAACTGCTGGCCGACAAAAGTTACATCCACATTCATTTTCGATTTAAGTTTGTCCCGTCCCGTCACCAAACCGATTCTGACCTCAAAAGAAGTAACATTATTCTCGATAATTGCTTCGGGAGCCACGAGAATAACTCGACCTTCAAAGACTTCTTCAGGAAAAGCATCGGCGACAATGCGCACGGGTTGGCCGCGCTGCAATAAACCCACATCTACTTCCGGCACTTTAGCAATCACTTCCAATCCCGATGCTAGGGCGATAATCGAGGTGGAAGTGGCGGAAGCGGTACTGGAGGCCGAAGTGGTGGGAGTGACAAAAGAACCCTCGGTGGCGTATTTTTGGGTGATGATGCCATCAAAGGGAGCAGTAATGACTGTATCGCGGTATTGAATCTTAATTTGCTCTAAATCGGCCCTGGCGGCCGCTACAGATGATTCTAGTCGAGCCAGCTCGGTTTCTTGGGTTTTTTGGCGTTGTTCGAGGGCAAATTTCGCTTCTGCGATCGATGCTGCCGCTCCTATCATTTCCTGCTCAATTCCGGCCACTTCTGGGGAAGCGGTTTTATCTGCTTGTTCCAAACGGCGGATCGATTCGTCTAAATTGGCTTTAGCGTTGAGATATTCATTGAGGACGGCATCAAATTGGTCTTGAGCGATCGCCCCTTCCTGGACTAAATTTTCATTGCGTTTAACCCGATTTTCTGCTAGTCGAAAACGGGATTGGGCTGCTTGTACCTGAGCTTGCAGCTGGTCTAAATCTTTAGGAATTCTTTCTTTGGCCTGAGCTAAACGGGCTTCTAATTGCTTATAACTGGCCTGGGCCTGATAAAATCGGGCTTGTAATTGCCGGATATCTTCGGGAATGCTGCGTTTAGCCTGTTCCAGATTGGCTAGAGCTTCCCGCAGATGCGCTTCTGACTGCATTCCCTTGGCATACACCTCTAAATTATCCATGACCGCGAGGGTTTGTCCCTTTTTAACAATCATGCCCTGATCCACCAATAATCGCACTAATCGGCCAGGGTTTTTCGGGCTAATGTTGACACTTTGGATTGGTTCCACCCTACCACTAGCTTTAATTTCCACAGTGAGGGTTTCCCGTTGAGCAGCAACGGTCATTTTCGCTAATTCTAGGGCAGGAGGAGGAGTTTGCAGCAAGCGATAAGAAACCACTCCCACCGCCAGAAAACCACTAGCCATGAGTCCGAATATCCAAAATAGGGGGCGATTTGATTTTCCCAACACGCTTATTGCCATCGATCAGCCAAAAGTAATTGGTTATATACTAACGTCTCTAGAGTTGCCTTTGTTGTTTCTTTAGCCAACAACTCCCAAGCGAGATAGACTGATTAAAAAAGGCCTATCGCGGGGGTAAACTGTGCCAAAACTTAGATTAATCATTTCTTTGCTCATTTTTTTCGTCGCTGGCAGCCCGCTGGCTTTTTCCCAAGCACTACTCCCCTACGCCATCGAACCGGAGTTAGAACAGATGGAACAAGCAGGAATTGAAATCGCTGAGGATGCCATCCAATTAGCTCGTTTCCGCCGTACCGATGCGGCCCTCGGACGGGCTAAGTTAGCGGTGCAGTTAGCCCCCCATCTCTATCAAACTTGGTTTATTCTCGGTAGTTTATATCTGCAAGACGATCAGGTGCAACTCGGTATCGAGGCATTAAATCAATCTTTGTCCCTTGCTCCCGCCGATGCCCACGCTAATATTAAATTTTCCCTCGGTAGCGCCTATTTTCAGAATCAAGATTACAAGTCTGCTATTGCCCAAATTGAAGCGGGTTTGCAAATGAAACCCGATATCTCCCCCGCTCTTTTTGATCTCGGTAATTCCTATCTCAAGTTAGAACAATATCCTGCGGCGATTGCAGCTTACGAAAAGGCTGTTAGTCAAGATAAAGATTTTTGGCCCGCTATTAATAATATTGGTTTAGTTAAATACGAACAGGGTGATAAGGAAGCGGCTCTTAAAGATTGGCGGGCTGCTTTGAAAATCGATCCTAAACAGCCGGAACCTCAGTTAGCTATTGCGGTGGCTATTTATAGTCAAGGGAAAACTGAGGAGGGCATCAAATTAGCTCAGGCCGCTCTCACTAGCGATAGTCGTTATGTCAGTCTGGAATTTTTAGGGGAAAATCTCTGGGGTAAACGTCTTCTGCAAGATACGGAGAAAATGTTTAATCATCCCCAAATGAAAGATTTTATCGCTCGTTTACCACAACCAACCCCAGAAGTGCAGGAAGAAAATTAAGCTGATAAGTAAGTGGTTCTAATTAAATTGAAGATAGATTTTGTCTTCGATCCCCCCTGCTCCCCTTAATAAGGGGGGTGTCTGACAATTTTTAACAACTACCTACTTAATATCTAAGTCTCTACCTTAAAGTAGTATTTAAGAAGAACTGGAATTTCAGTGAACAGTTATCAGTAAACAGTTATCAGGTAGAACCTGAATCAAGGGTTCCCAGGTAAAACCGGGGAACGAGATAACTAGATAAATAAGTTAAAATAGTAAGGCGATCATTAACAAAGGGGTCAACAGATGCAAAATTTACGTCAGGTTTCTTTACTAACAAGTGGACAAGAGCAAGTATTAACTATTCCTCCTGAACTGGCCCTATCAAGTACAGAGGTTTTGTTACGCAAAGAAGGTCATCGCTTAATCATTGAGCCGATTTCTTCCGGTTCTCTAATTTCTTTGCTGACTACTTTGCCAGACATTACAGACAATTTTCCTGATATAGATGAAGGGTTGCTTCCCCTTGAT
>NZ_JASJFG010000911.1:0-1044 GCF_030065375.1 Microcystis sp. M49636_WE2
AGCAATCGTCAGCCTAATTTAGCACAAAAATTCCTGCGATCGATGCTGCTGCAACCCTGGGCCAGTTATCTCTTATTTCTCTATACCCGTCCACCCAAAACTATCCGCAAAACCCTAGAGAAAGTATATCTCGATCGCAGTGCCATTACTGAGCAGTTAATAGAAGATATCCGGCGTCCTTCCCTGGATGCGGGAGCAGCCAAAGTTTTTGCTTCTGTGTTTAAATCTCCCCGGGGGGAAAATGTGGATATTCTCCTGCAAAAGTTAAGTTGTCCCCTGTTGATGTTATGGGGTGAGGGGGACCCTTGGATGAATACTAGGGAACGCGGGTCCAAATTCCGTCAATACTATCCTTCTCTCACAGAATATTATCTAACTGCCGGTCATTGTCCCCACGATGAAATTCCCACAGAGGTTAACCAGTTGATTAGTGATTGGGTGAAAAGCTTATAGGTAGTTAGGGATCGGTTATCAGGTTTTTATTTTTTTGACGCTTATCTAACCTGAAAAAAGAGGGTTCGCAGGCAGGCACGGATTCCCATTCTACATATAAGTATCTGTCAAGTGCTGGGATTTGTCAAGGGTTTTTTTGAAAAAATCTGCCAGAATTTGGCCAGTAGGAAAGACATTGGCCGGTATTGGTAGAGAAGCAGATGAATGAGCAATTGTAGGGGATAACTATCTACTTTATGTCTCTGTTCGTTCCCCAATCTAATACATCTGTCCGTCTTTGTCGCAGTTGTTGGGCCGTTTCTTCTAACCAAGCAAGATAGTCTTGTTCTTATAAGTCTTTGGTATTGGTCAGGTATTAGGTTTTTATTTTTTTGACGCTTATCTAACCTGAAAAAAGAGGGTTCGCAGGCAGGCACGGATTCCCATTCTATATATAAGTATCTGTCAAGGGCGGGGATTTGTCAAGGGTTTTTTTGAAAAAATCTGCCAGAATTTCAGGGGAGAAAATCGGAATCGAGGATTTGTTCGGGACTATAGGGGCAGCTTTCGGCAAAGATAGCGGCCGGTAATTGGCTTTTTTGTCGGACTCGC
>NZ_JASJFG010000716.1:0-19868 GCF_030065375.1 Microcystis sp. M49636_WE2
AATATCATTGGTTTGCAGGGATTCAAAAACAGACAAATCTACGGCTTCTACTTTCTGGGTAAGCAAACTAAATTCTAGAAAATCTTTACTAACATTAGCAAAGTCTTTTAAAAAATCTTGAGGATAAGGCTCGATCGAGATCAGTTGTGATTTTTGGGAATTTTCTATAAAATTCATTTTTAAAGCTGCGGCGATAATTTTAGTGCTACCACCTGAGCCAATTTCAATTATCCGAGACGGCTTTTTTTCTCTGACCATAGCATAGAGTACTTCTGCATCGCCACTAATGAGACCAGAACTATCTTCGGAATAACCAAATGCTGAAAAAATTTCTTTATTGTTAAATTCTAAAGCATATTTTTCTAGTAAATACTTAACCAGTTCAGTTTGCTTGTCTAGATGCCATTCAATTGAGCTAAGAGGCCTTTCTTTGCCCGCGTATGTCATAATTTCCTGACGGTTGGGTATGGGCTGATAAAAATGGTCAGTAATTAGGGTGTAGCCAATATTTCTTAAGAGGGGATTGAATATTTTTCTGGCTAGGGCAAATTTAATATTTTTCCTTCCCTGTTCGGTTTGCATACGGTTAAGTAATTTTTTTAACATTGTCAACCTTCTTTATACTACTAATATTTACTGTCATGTTTTGTCGTCAGAGCCAACTCGGAACTGGCATCCTTTATCAAACTATTACTAGCTGGTTGTTTCCTATTAAATCTTGACAAAATACTGCTGCGGCAGCCTGTCGCCCATAATGGGCAATTTAATTAACCGACCAGTTCAAGACCGGATTCAATGGGTATATTGGGTACATCTTACCCGATGATCAACTTCTTGTAAAGAAAATTTTTAATCAGCTAACACCAGAAAGCGAACAAGAGTTCTCTAAGGTTATTGGTTGTCTATGCTTGATGCTCCTATCCTATTAGCTTTCTGGAGAGTTCTTGTACTTTAGCCGGTCAATATCTAGATTTATTCTGGCAAATCCCCAAAACGCTCTCGATAGCGCTGGAGCAATGCTTGTAAATCCTCAGCCCGCATTCTTTCTTGTTCAGCCCGCATTCTTTCTTGTTCAGCCCGCATTTTTTCCTGTTCAGTTAGCTCTGACTCCGTGGGCAGTAAATCGCCGGCAAAAGTCGCCCAACGCAGCCAAACTGCCTCGACTCCCTTATACTCCCCTTGCCAGCGTACCAAAGTTAACCCTAGCCTTTGACTGAAAAATCTTTCTCCCGTCTCTAGAGATAATGGCTCGTAGTTGCCGTCTCTGAGGATAAAACCCGCCCAATCTTCAGGATTGAAGGGATCGTACCAGAAATATTCTGGCACTCGCAAACGGTCTTGATAGATGGCTTTCTTTTCAGTTTTATCCTGTTGAGCGGTACTTTCGGAAAGGAGTTCGATAACCACGTCGGGAGCTTTCCCTTCTTGCCAAACCACCCAACTTTTTCTTTCCCCTTTAGGAACCCCCAGGACAGCAAAGAAATCGGGACCGCGAAAGTCCTCGCTTTTTAACTGTGCGGCACTGAAATAAACGAACATATTGCCGCCTACATAGCCATCTTCCCTAGCAGCTAACCAGGGGAACAAGGCATCTATGAGTATATCCATCTGGAGTTTATGTCGTTGGGTTTCCATGGGAACGCCGTCATCGCAGGGCAATTCATCTTGGGTAGGCAGTGAAAGTCGAGAAGGGGCAATAGTTGAAGTCATCGGAGTCACGCTGGTGATGAGACTTAAGGAGCTTTTTCCTCTAGCATTGGGGAAAATATCTAGGGGCTAGAATTGAGATGGGGGCAAAATGTTATGGTAATTATAGCCTTCTTCTAGGAAATTAGTTTTTTAAGCACATATTGTAGGCTTGATCCGCCTTCAATTTTTGGTACAGCAAAGGACTCTTTTCTCTACAAGACTGTTGTAGTTCCTGAAACTCGGCTTCACCCTTTTTCAGATAGGCATCCACAAGCTCTCGATTGGCCAGATAGAAAGCGATCGCGCCATAAACCTGTTCGAGGGAAAGGAGTGGAAAATTTTGGGCAATGCTTTCGGGAGATTCTCCGTTCAAGAAAGAATAGACAACTGAATCAAGGGAGATACGAGTTCCTTTGAGCCAATATTCTTCGTCTCGTTGCTCGATGTACTGCTTTGTTGGGATGGAGGCTAATTTCATAGGAGTAATGTTGCTGTTTAGCTAAAAGGATAAGAAATCGCATTACCAAGCAGGAATACCATTGCTAGGACTAGGGTATAGATTTTTGGAGATGTCTATTTATTATGATGATATTAGCGTCGAGAACGATGAATTTGAGTCTCACTTGTCCAAATCCTTTCTCTGATTGGCTCTATCCGCTTCACACATCTGACGAAACTCACGAACAATATCGTCCTCGGAAATTCCCTTTTGACTTAACAGGTACTCAAATTGAGCGGCCACCGCTTGTAAGGCAGCGATATCGGCGCTTTTACTCCCCTGTTTAACGGGGAAATAGAACCCAACAGTATGACCGTGACGTAGTACCTCAACGGGAGTCTCACCGTATAGGTATTTAGGGAGTTCGCTCCGAAATTCTCGCACCCCAATTTTCTCAATGTCATACTTAATCCATAGTCTCTCTCGTTGTGTACGCATTGTGTACATACTGTAGCACTATTTAAGAAGGGATATCTACAAATAAATTTGCTCATGTTTTACCAGATTAAATTTTTAATCTGGTTTAAAGAAAATGCCATCCATCTGCAACATCCTCCCAGTTTTTTCGGCAGTAAACCCTGGTTCAATACCGTACAGTTCGTAACCTAATTTTTCTACGATATCAATCATTTCTTTAAACAGGACTTGACCTTCGTAGAGAGGGACTAAAGATAATTCAAGCTTAATGCCTTTAACCAAAGGCAAAATTGCAGTTGCTCCTTCTAGCACTTGTTTTTCCAATCCTTGCACATCTATTTTGAGAAAAATGGATTTAGTTTCGCTTTTGATATAGTCCTTGGCCAGGGTATCTAGCCTGCTCAATTTTACTGTTTCTGAACCAGAGTAAGCTGATTCGGGGGCAGATTCTAAGTGAGCATCCAGCATTGGCAAAGCTGAACTACTATAACTATTACCTGCAATATTGATGACAATCTCACCTTCTTGGTTGCCGATGGCAGTTTGGGGAGCAATTTCCCACAGAGGGTCTTTTTCACTGACAGCTTTTAACTGAGAGTAAGCACTTGACAGCGGTTCAAAGGAAACAATCCTCCCCGAATAGCCTAATTCTCGCAGTAATTTGGCATATTGCCCAATATTAGCACCAACATCGAATACTAAGTCAATGTTGTGATAGGCTAACAAGCGCTGCATTTTCGCCGCTTCGGATGTTTGGACATTGTATCTTTTTAGATCAACTCCTAAACTTCTGGCGAGTTTCTTAATCGTTTTTTTGAGCATGACAGATAGTTAATTAACCGTATATATGGTCGTAAGATTGCTGCTAGTGATTAGTGGATCAGAAAACTGCTATCAGAAAAGTCTATACAAACTCTGGCTATTTACAAATAAAACTTATAATAATTCTTGATCATAATAGCTTAGCATATTTTAGCAACTTTCTCGATCAAACTAAAGTAGTGAGGCGTAGATTGAGTGGGTTTGTTCTGCACATTTTTCCCAAGAAAAATTCTTTACCCTTGCCTTTCCTAATTCTACAAGCTTTTTTGTTAAATCTGAATCAAATAATACTTTTTCTAGCGCATTAGCAATACTCTCTATATCATAGGGATCGAAAAATTCGGCTGCATTACCAGCCACTTCTGGAAATGAACTTGTGTGGCTACAGACAACGGGACAGCCAAATGACATAGCTTCTAGGATTGGTATGCCAAATCCTTCGTATAGAGAAGGATAGACAAAGGCCGATGCTTGACTGTATAATTTTGCCAAAGTTTGATCGTCACCATTAATATGTAGAATTTTATTTTCACTTAGTCCTAAACCGTGAATTAAATTAAGTTCATCTTGAGAAAATTTCTTGCCTCCCGCACATAACAAATTGAAGTTACTATTAAGACTAGAATGGCTGGCATAGGCTTGAACCAATCTAGAAAAGTTTTTGTACCATTCTCGCTGTCCAACATAGAGAATGTAAGGATGATAAGAATTTTGCTTATATAATTTAGAAGTTACTGAAGGCTCAGAACTCAGAGAGTAACCATGATAGACCACAGCTATTTTTTGAGCATCTATATCAAAAATATTTATCAGATCTTTCTTGGTATTTTTAGAAACACAGATGATATAATCTGCTCGTTTAATTGCTTCTAATTTAATAGAGGAAAAGTCTTTTTTTCTTGCTAGGAATAAGTTAGCAGATTTAGGTGCAGAATCAGCGAATTTTTCATGAATCATATCATGTACTGTAATTACTTTTTTAGTTTTAGATGAATTGGCAGCAATGCTATTAAAACCGTAGTATGTTTCATGAAGAATATCAGGAGTATCATATTTTATCCAGACTTTAGATATTAGAGCGTTGATAAAATCTACAATCCTAGTTGTTTTAGGTATTGATGGTATTTTCCATCCATCAACTATATTGGGAGGACAATGCTTTAAATATTCATTTATATATAAACCCGCCAGGATTTTTACTTCACAATCGTCGAAGTTTGCCATTCGTGTAGATAACTCGTAAAGATACCGAGAAACTCCACCATATTTTTGAAAGGTAAAAACTTGATGATCGTAGACAATTTTCATGACATTAATTTGTCTGTAGTTATGTGATCTATTTTGTTTAAATTTGTTTTAAAATAATATCTCTATCTGAGAATAATTTGCTTTTCATTCGTTTACTAATATATTCATATAACAACTTAGAAAGCCTTCCAGATAAAATTTTGAATAATCGATTATTAATCGTTTTGCCAGTAAGGATATGCAAACCATAATTGCTAGTAGAATAAAAATTTAAGGACATTTGTTTTGCTAAGAAATCGAGAGTCTTGTGCTGAAAAAAAGATATGTGCTGACCTGTTTCATGGGCATAGTACCACCAATCATTTGGTGCTGGGGGAAGCCCATCAAAAAGCTGAGTTGAAAAGATCAAAGTTTTGCATTCTGTACTTTCAAGCGATTTGGATATAAATTCTACAGGATCATACAGGTGTTCAAGAACTTCAAATGCAGTAACTGCCGAAAAAGCATTGTTTGTATTACTAGCTTCAAAATAATTTGCGAATATATTTTGACAGTATAGATCTGACCAGTAAAAATCAAACCCTACATCTCTCATCAACCTTGTTAATAGTCCATAGCCACCTGCTATGTCTAAATATTTGCCATTTTTTTCAAATAAATAATACAAAATACAAGTTAATTTTTTTGATATAGTAATATTTCTCACTACTAATCCTGTATCTGTAGATGCTATGGCATTTTGATAGGCTTCTTCTAACCAGTAGGGTTTTTCAGTTTGCAGGAAACCACAATTTTGGCAGAAAAAGTAATCAACTTCATATTTTTGTAAAAGTTTGGCTCTAAAAATTTTTTCTCTGCCTGATTGACAAATTGGACATTTATTATTACTCATGATAGGTATTTTCCGTTAGAATTACTCTGCTTTTGTTATAATTCGCTTCAATCTATTATTCAATCTGGTAAATAGACTTAGATTATAATCATTTCTTTGAATAAAATCATCTGCCTCAACATGACGCAGCAAAAATAGAGGATGTTTTAACGGAAAATTCATTTCTTTAACAGGAAGATTTGCCACTCTACTTTTACTACCAATTGTATGAGTAGCATCTTCACCAAATCCAATATTACTAACTAAATTTACATTAGGAAGTATTGTTAGACCATTCTGGATCCAACAGGCAAACGTCCAAGGATAATCCCAAGTATCAATTTTACCATCATAAGCACTTTGAAAAATCTTCGTCCAGTATTTGACGGACTGACCTTCTCCTAAAATGTACTCAAGCCAGTTACCATCATGAATTTCTTGCCAGAGCTTCATTTTAACATCATAATATTGCCAGGCTCTCCTCCAACTTGCCCAACCCCAAATGTGATTATAGCGAGAAAAATAGTAACTGTACTCTGTGCGGTTTCTGCCCAACTGAAAATTATCCCCTGAAATAGCCATAATTCTTTTATCATCTCGATAATAATCAAGCAAGTCTTGGCAAAAGCGAAAAAAACTAGGATGTGGTAAGCAATCATCTTCAAGAATAATCACTTCCTCAACCAGGCTAAAAACCCAATCTAATCCACTCGATACCCGATTTTTACAACCTAAATTTAAATCAGAATAATTGCTCAATACCTCACAATCCCAATCAACGCCATCAACAATAGCACGAGCCGCCTTACACTTCTCAATATCATCGGCTTTATCCGGGCGCGGACCATCAGCAACCACTAATAACTTAGGTGGTTTAGCCTGACGAATGGCTTCAAATACCCTCGCCGTCGTATCAGGTCGATTGAAAATCAGTAAGGCGACAGGAGTGGTCAGTTGGAAGTCAGTCATAGACGAATTTACTGTTAACTCGTTGTATCCTAACCCATCCTGACCAAATTGTCAACCCATTTCAGGATTTTCAGAGCCATTAATTTTATTTTCACTATCTCCACTGTTAAAATCCGAAGCTTTCAAGACAGTTAATCCAACTAAGTCTCGATCTCTATAATGATAGATAATATTGTCTTCTAGCAAACTATCATTGGCTCTTTGAGGCTTACGAAAGCTAATAGATAAAACATCTGCTTCTTCATCATAATCTATCCAGATTCTTGAAGAAGGTGCGGTTAGCGAATAAGGAATTGATTTTAACAGATTGACTTCTGCCATAGGATGCCTCGCTTGATAATTTTTTCGCAGGAGGATGTCAAAAAAGCAGTTATGACAAATCCATCGTTCTTTAGTTCTTTATAGATGACGACCGCGTCTTTTCTTGAGATAACAGTTTTCGGATAATGTTTTAGTGCTATTAGCTCATCAGTCCATCCCTTAACAATCAAATCAGGTTCAGCAATAGTTTCTAGTACTATATCAATACATCCCGCCATGTAAGATACTTTCATGGCTTAGAAAATCCATTCATTATTTTCTCAATTTAACTGCCCGAATTGTTCCTGGTAACGAGCCAACAAAGCTTCTAGTTCTAGAACTCGCTGCCGTTCTCTTTCTGCGCGTTGAGCTTCCTGCTCGGCGCGTTGGGTTTGCTGCTCGGCGCGTTGAGCTTCTTGTTGGGCGCGTTGGGTTTCCTGCTCGGCGCGTTGGGTTTCCTGCTCGGCGCGTTGAGCTTCCTGTTGGGCGCGTTGGGTTTCCTGCTCGGCGCGTTGAGCTTCCTGCTCGGTAGGAGTCAGTATCCAATTGCCGTCTCGTCCGTACCAGCGCAGCCACAACCGCTCAATGCCTTGACAATTTCCTGCCCAAAGTCCCAATCCCAATTGTACTTCCTCTAGCCACAACTGCTGGTTTTCTAGTCTTAAAGGCTGATATTTTCCTGATTTTAAGGTAAATGCCTGCAATTGGTTGCTGTAGCGATCAAACACCACGTAGTAGGGAATGCCTAAAATTCGTTCGTAAACTTCCCACTTGGTGGGAGGTTGGTTGATTCCCCGCACGGTACGCCCTAAATCTTCTGCTTCCGTTCCAGGAGAGAGTAATTCGATGGCGATGAAGGGAACAATTTCTTCCTGCCAAATCACATAACTCAGGCGCAATTCCTCTCCTTGGTACAGCCGCGAGACTCCCAAAGCGGCAAACCAGTCCGGCCGCTTGTACCACTGGGGATGGTAAGGGTCGTAGTAGAGATTTAGATCGCTGGCGATAAATATTTGTTCGGCAGGATAGTTAGAAGGTCGAAAGGTCTGGCGCAATAATTCGGGTTGGAAGAGATGAAATTCGTCAGGCAAGCCAGGTTCCTCCTGGTTTTCGCTGGGGAGGTCGTACATGGTTGGTAACATTTCTTTGGGTGGAAGGGACGGCGTTCTCTGGTACATGGGGGGAATGTTGCTAGTTTGGTGTTTAGTTTAGCAAGATAATATGGCATTCATGTCAATTTTAGACCCCTGAACGCCGCAAGCCTTGATGCACAATAAATCGGAACAGTCGTCAATTCCCCGTTCTCCATTGGTGAAAATGCCGATTCAAAAATGAACTACCCCACCAGGAGAGTCTTACCAAAATCCGCCCAGAGGAAGTTAGAGACTTTCGGGATTAATCCCCAATTCCCTGAGTTTAGCCGCCAATCGCTCGGCTTTTTCTTCGGCTTCCTCAGCTTTCTGTTGTGCTTCTTCAGCTTTCTGTTGTGCTTCCTCAGCTTTCTGTTGTGCTTCCTCAGCTTTCTGTTGTGCTTCCTCAGCTTTCTGTTGTGCTTCCTCAGCTTTCTGTTGTGCTTCTTCAGCCAACTCTCGCGGGGTTGGTAACAACATTCCATCTAAAGTTGCCCAGCGAATCCAGACGGTTGTTACCCCTCTATATTCTCCCTGCCAACGAACTAAAGCTAATCCCAAACGACCACTGATTAGCCATCCTTTCTCGTTGGGTTGCCGCGGTTCATATAGGCCATCAACCAAAACAAATTCGGCAAAATCTTCAGGGTTAAAAGGATCGTACCAGAAATATTCAGGGACTCGTAACTTATCTTGATAAATCTGTTTTTTCTCGGTTTTGTCTATTTGGGTGGTACTTTCCGAGAGCAGTTCAATCACTACATCGGGAGCTTTTCCCTCTTCCCAAGTAACCCAACTTTTTCGCTCCCCTTTTTGTACACCTAAGACGGCAAAAAAATCAGGTCCTTTGAAGTCTTGATTTTTAAGTTGTGCTGTACTGAAATAGACGAACATATTGCCACTGGCATAACCATCTTCTCGTTGGTCTAGCCAAGGTGATATACTGTCTATTAACAGATCCATCTGCCATTTATGCCTTTGAGTTTCCATGGGTACTCCATCATCGCAGGGAAGTTCATCTTGCGTGGGTAATGCAGTTAACTGCATCGGTTGACTAAGCGTCAGAGTTTCCATATTTTTGTCCTATATTTTGGGTTTAGTTATTTAGATTTACTAGATTTTTTGCCCTCTTTCATGCAAATGTTACTTTAATTGACTGGCTATAGCAATTCTAAATGATTCGTGAACAGGCAGGGGGCTTAAGCCCCTTGTTCAGCTACCCGTTGTCAAGGGTTTAGGGGATTACTATATGTTATATCACAATTCTAGGCTAAGACGCATTTAAGTAGAAATCATCATCCAAGAGCTGCTCAATTGAAAAAGGATAATTGATTTAATCTCTTCTTTTGTCACGACTTTTCTGGCAGGTAGTATCTTTAGTCCTATTATATCAAAGGCGATTGCGGCTCTCAGTGCCAGATATAGATGCCAAGTTTATCAAACATATCTTCTACACTTTGACAACTTACCATCTCTTCCTTTCGGTCAGTCTTTTCAAAGGTTTCTGCGGTTGTTCTGTGAGAGATGTCAACCGCAAAAGGAAGCCACTTAATTTAAGGCAAAATTTTGGCAAAATAAGGTGATTGACGCGGCGTTTATCGATCCTAATTGTTGAAAAATTTCTTCAAACATTTCCTTTAATTAAGACTCAAGATTAGCTGTTATTGACATTTTATTTGTCAGAGTAAATTGCAAGAAAAATCGCTTCTCAGTTAATTGTGGCTCCTGTACAATTTTTCAGCTTCAGTACAGGACAAAAAGCTTAAAGATTGCTTTGTGTCTATTTATTAATTACTCAAAGAAAATGCCCAGACCATTCTTTCTAATATGTGAGTAAGCACCAAAAGCAAACCCCAACCCGAAGTAATGTGCGCTAAAATAACCTCCACTGGTTAATAGCCATATTGACCATCCAAGCACACCTGGTAGAACAGTTAGCAAAGCCGTGCATTTCTTGGAATCAAAAGCATAGGGGTTAAGCAATGCCTTACTATATAAATAGGGTATCTTAATATAGAAGAAGAATATAACGAGAAAAAATAAAGGTAATCCTCCCTTGAGGAGAAAAGTCAGAGGTCCTATATGAAGCCAATTTATTTCCATATCTAAATTCCAACCTCTGCGTATAGGATTAATAAAAGTAGCACCTAGACCTTTACCAGCTAAAAAATCTAGGTCTTGTAGATTTCCAATTACAAAAGAAGCCTCTTCAATTCTCTCTTTATTTGAAGAGCTAGATTCATCAGTAAAAGCTCTCTCATATAGTAAACTACTCTGGAATAACTGTATCAGATCAATATTGATAATATCGAACATTATAACAGTAAATATAAAAATAGTAAAAGATATTAAGATAAACTTTAGCAAACTTAATGACATAGATGGTTGAGGCTTAAGAACCATAGTTTTGCTACATAGTCTATACAATAATAAGCTAAAGCCAGAAAAAATTAAGATAACTAGTAAGCTTAGAAAAGCACCTCTAGATGCGGCTATGAATCCACCAAAGTATAATTCTAAAAAGACTAATCCTAACATTGAAATTACCCAAAACCATCCCAATCTGCATAAAATCACTATAGAAATACCAGTGGGTATCAAGCTTGCAGCTAAAATGTCCATTACCCCACCTGCTACTCTTGTTTCTGTTCCTATCCTCGATATTGTACTTATGCTTTCTTCCGCTAACATAGCTTCAATACTTATCTGAAAAGCTTGGTAGATCATGCAAGCTAAAAAAACGCATAAGCAGTAAGTTGAAACTTTGGAGAATAGGATTTGGAGAGAAGGAAGAACATAGCCATTCCAACCCATGGATAGATAAAAATAATCCACTCTTTGTACATCCAGTAAATTTCATTACCAGAGATCCAGCCTATCAAAATATACAAAAATAAAGCAGACCCATATAAAATTCCTATTTTTCCCAAAAGCAACTTTCTAAACTCTTTTTCAATCAAAAATGCCGATGCTAGGGAAAGTAAAACTCCCCATGTTGGCAGAGAAATAATAAATTTAATGATAACCTCAGTTTTTCCCAACCAAGCATACACAAGATCATTAAAATTAAGTAGAAGCAAACTGATATAGAAAATCAAAGTAGCGATGAGTTTATTAACTAATTTATTCTCTCTATTGTTCATTTTAGTTTATCTTCTATGTAATAGTTTCCATAAATTAATTTTACACAAACTCTAAAATTTTCTGAAAAGCAGAGCTCAATTGCTCGATTGAATGCAGGTGTCTATACCCTTCAAAATCTGGCTGAATAGAAAGACTGCCTGTGGAGAGTTCCTCATGCAATCTTTCTAAGATGCTAACACACTGAGACACACTTCACTCCTAAAAATTAAGACCGTATTTTTTAATATGCAGATAAGCACCAAGACTAATTCCTAGTCCAATAAAACTAGATACTATGAATCCACCATAGATTAACAGAATCACTGCCCAGGCAAAGATACTTGGCAGGACAATTAGTAAAGCAGTACGATTTCTATCATCAAAAGCGTATGGTCTCAGTAATGCCTTGATATATAACTGAGGAAATTTTATATATAGAAAATAAACACATAAAAGAAATAATGGCAATCCTCCCTTGAGTAAAAAAGTAAAAATTCCTATATGAAAAGAAAAAGCCTGGTAGCCCACACCAACAGGCGACCAATAATTAGCACCTATCCCCCTTCCGAATAGCCACTCAATATCTTGCAGGCTCTCAATCCCAACAATTGCTTCACTGATTCGCTCTTCATTTGAATTACTCGCATCATCAGTAAAAAATCTCTCGTAGATCAGGGTATTTTGGAAAAATGCTACGATGTCAAAAATAAAGTCACTGAAGACGACAATAATAATAAATGCGGCAATCAATAAAAATATTGAAGTTAAATGCCTCAACAGTAAAGAAGATGACGGAGGTGTGATTATACCACTAGAGACTCTGTAAAATAGAGTTAATGCGGAAGTAATCACTACATTAAGCAAGACTAGCGCCGCAGATCTTGTTGCACCTAGAAATACTAAAGAATAAACCATGAGCAAGACTAATCCCCAGATAATAATTGCCCAAATCAGACCAGCTCTATGGAATACTCCTATGCCAATTCCAATTAATATCATCGCTAATGGTAAAAAGTTAACTGCTTCCCAATCTATTGCTCTAATACTCAGTCCAGCTTCATTAACTCCCAGCCTTAGAGCTGCCTGCCATATATAATTGTATAGCAATAAACATACAGAGATTGTAAGAATCATCAAATTTAGTTTGGCATAATGAGACTTGACAATAAGGCGAAATAATCCCAAACCATAAATGAGATACAGAAAAATCAATAGATCGTTTTTAACAAAATAAATATCATTCCCAAAAAGCTGCCAGCCTATCAATGTATAAATGAACAATACTGCTAAGTAGATAATGCCTAGCTTGCCAAAAAGCAAACGTCGAAAATCTTTGTCAAAATAAAATGCCGCCCCACAAATAACGCTTATTGCCATAATTGAAATGCCAGTGGGTACATTTCTTAATGCTACCCCACGCTCCTCTAAACCAACTCCTGATTTAACAAAATCAGCATACAAAAATAAAAATATACCTAAATAAAGACTTATATTAATAAAAATCTCACGAATGAAATATGCGAACTCAGATTTTTTATTTTTCTTAGAAATTTCCATAATTGGCGAAAATTGAAGATTACTCATTTTCAATTACTAATGAAGCAAAGTTTTGGTTGGGGAATAGCAATTTGTCAAACACATTCCAAAATTTTCTGAAAAGCAGAGATCAATTGCTCGATTGAATGCAGGTGTCTATACCCTTCAAAATTTGGCTGGATAGAAAGATTGCCGGTGGAGAGTTCCTCATGCAATCTTTCTAAGATGCTAACACACTGAGACACACTTCCTCCTTCAATCCCATAGCCAAGATTAAACTTCTCAACCCGTTCGCCCATACAGTAGTTTTTGCTGGCGATTACAGGTTTCTGAAAGATTGCTCCTTTAGTCAGGATGTTGCTACTGTAAGGAAAATTTTCATAGGCAGCATACAGGACATCGCATACCTGAACAACGGCATTAAATCCTGACCCGTCAGGAATCGAATTCCAGTAAAAGAAACAGTTGTCTGGGTTGGCTTTGACAATCTCCTCAATTTTCGCCAGTTCTGCGGCTGTAAATGCTGGTTCAGCCAGCCTACCTGCAAAGACAAAAAACCAGCGATCGCTCACTTGTTGAGAAACTTCCAGAAGCGTAAGTGTTCCTTTCCGCTTATCTAGAGATCCCAACAAACCAATGATCTTCCTGCCAGCAGCTTTAGCACGAATTTTTTGGGCAATCTCAAAGCTCATATCGGGTGGCGATTCATCGGTGATATCAGTTAAGACGACTACCGGCTTATTAAGCTTCTGTTGTAACTTGTCAGCAATACCTTCGTCTAGCACGGCCACTACTGGACAGTGGGAAGATTTTAGCACTGATAAGGGATTTAAGATGCCGTGGCGCATCCACCGCAGTTTTGGTGGTATCCGTAGGTAGCCAGGTTGAAAATAAAGCCCTGACCAAGGATAGGGAAAGATGGTGTCGGTGATAGCAGGAATTAATCCTAAGTATGTATCAAGCCAGGCAAAAAAGGTGATATCGGGGGCTTTGCCTAGCTTTGAGGAAATTTCTTGGATACTCTGGGCGACTCGTTGCCAGCGGGCTACAGCCATTGCTCTCGCCTGCAACTGGCGACCGGAAAACTGACTTGGCGAGGGTTCATGCAACTCAAAGGAGTGAAAGTTACTTGCCAACTCTGGACAGTGGCTGGCAATCCACAGGTTCATCTCTTCCGGTTCGGGACACAGAGAGATTACTTCATTTCCTAGGTCCAGTAGCGTCTTGGCGAAAAACTTCAGGTAGGTAGAGTGGTGGCCCCCCCACAAGGTATCCACTAGGGCGATGGTCTTCAAGGTTTTTAACTCTGCTCCTTATACTTCTGGGATACAGCGACAAATCTAATTTTAATCTCCAGGCTATCGCTCTTGTCACTCTTCTTTAAAAGAATTTTAGATTTTTCACGTTCTTGCTACTTGCTACTCTCCATATTCAAAGTATCAGAATGGTTTAATACCCAATAAACGAAAAACTAATTTTTCGGAAATTCCTAACTTTCCCAAGACTAATGACATCGCTCTTCCTAAAGTTTTTAGGCGATCTATACCGCCAAAATAAGTGACTTCAAGACGAGGGATAGATAAGATTGCCACTATATAAAAAACAATCATTGTAGCAATTTGTATTCCAGGATTTGCTTTTAAAACAATGAGTATAACATGAAAGCAACAAGCTACGACCATTAACAACAAAGACGAGTATAGAGGGTTAATTAACCAACGACAAAAAGTAATCCAGTAGATTTTAGGCTTAAGACGACGAGACAAATAAATTGTTCCAGCCAAGGTCATTAGCTGTCCTAGCACCGCATATTGGAAGCCAAACACTAAAGCAAATATAACAAAAAACGGCAGATAACCAAGCCCGATAATCATGTGATATATCCAGTTGCCTTTTGCATCTCCCTTGCTCAGTCCTAAGAAAAATTGTACTATCGCATTGCCATGAATATAGCCTACCCAACAGAAAATAAACAACTGAAAACTAGCTTTGCTAGAAAATTCGGCATTGACCATAATAGTCAATAAGGCTGGACCTGCAATAATCAGTCCTGAATAGACAAAACCTGCAATTAACCCAATAAACCAGCGCAAGCGGTCTTCTATTTGTTCGGCTACCACTTCTAATTTATCTCCTTGAGCCGAGAGCATGGGAAATAGATAAGAAGACTGTCCATTTAAAATTGCATGAACTTGCACATATATGTTTTGTGCAAAAGTATAGAAAGGCAAAGAACTACTACCAAATACAGATGTTAGAAATATCTTATCAAGTCCCCATAGTATGCCTGCAAGCTGAGTTAGATAAACCCATTTTCCAAACGACCAAAGCTCAATAAACATGGCTTGATGCCAGGAAGGACGTGTCAGAAATCCAAGGATTTTAAAAACTATAAAACCAGTACATAAACAATTCAAGCAAGACAAGGCTAACTGAATTGTTGCCAAGGTTAAAATATTAGGAAAGGCTTTCAAAAAAGTGATTCCCAAAATACCATTGGCTAACATAAAAGTAGTATTCAGCTTAGTCTGCCAGTCAAATCTTTGAAGAGAACTCAGAAATATACTAAAATAACCGGTGATTTGTTGTAGCAAAAATACCAATCCTAGTAATATACAGTAGAGGCGAGCTAAATCAGGATTGCCCTCATATTTGCTCCACTGAACAATCCAAGGAGAGCCAAAAGTAAAAAGACAAAACCCAAGCAATCCAAAAGCCAAAGAAGTTGAAAAACAAACACCGGCTATTTTCTGAATTTCCTGAGAATTATTTTCTTCATAAGCGCGACTGAGCAATCGCATTGCGGCAGTCCCCAGTCCAAATCCACTCAAGGTGTTATTAATGCCAACAATAGCAGAGATCGCAATGGCAAATCCAGCTTCCGCTTCACCCAACCAACGAATAGTTAAACCTGCCAACAGAAACCCCAAGATCGCTGTCATCAAAGAGCCGATGCCAGTCCAGGTAGAGTTAGTTACTGCTTTAGAGAGAAGATTACTCAATTTTCTAATACCAAATAGAGAATTACTTAAAGATGGAGAAACTCCTTGACTGCAGGCCAGCGAGATTTAAAGGTATGACAGGTCTGCATTAAAGCTAACGTATTGTATCGGAGCCGATCTAGTTCTCCTGGAATAGTATAGAGGTTAATCAGAGCTTCTGCCATTAGATCTGGGCGATACCGGGGTACAATAATGCCGTTAAAGCCGTTGTGGATGATTTCACGAGGGCCAAGAATGTCAAAAGCGATTGGAACACAGCCTAGAGCCATAGCTTCAAGAGGGGGTAAAGGTCCGCCTTCTCCCCAAAGAGCATCCTTGCCAATATTCATAGTCAGAAAAACTTCACAGGAACGCATCTTTTCAAGAACCTCTTCTTCAACACCTTGGATTTGGCAAAATTCTAACTCAAGACCTTGTTTATGGACAGCATCTTGAATAATCTCTAGATAGGTTTCTGTATGAAGACCTTCGTTCATATAACCAACCCGATAAGACTGGCATTTTTCTGAAATGGGAAACCATTGAGACTGATCGACCAAATTAGGAAGCAGAACGCAGTGGCGTTGAAAATGAGCCATGTGCCAAGCCTGTATCGTTCGAGTAATTGCAGCAGTGTTGCGGATTTTTTTTCGATAGAGATTTGCCAGAACTGGAAAATGGTCGTGTTCAGTCCAACAGAGTTCCATATCCCAAAAGTAGAGAGAGGGACTATTTTTAATAAAAGCTTCAGCAATTGCCCAAGAAGTAACACAACGGATATTCTGGTTATATGTTATCAAACGGTTATAGTCATCCATCGAGATGTGAGGCTGATGATCTAGAAGCCAAGAATCATAACTTCCATCATAAGTCACTACATAAGCTTCATATCCCTGCTCTCTTAATAACTTAACTAGATAGTTGAGTTCTTTAACGCCGCCATTAAACTTACCATGACCAGGAGCATCTGCACCACGACAGAAAGACGCAAAAACCAGAGGTTTACTAGCTGGCTCGGCAAACTGTTGAATAACTACTTTTTCCTCAGTTTCAGATATATCTTTTAGGCTTTTGTTGGCAATTCCAAGTTTAACAGCAAAGTTTCTTAATGCTTGAAATATATCGGTATTTTCAGGAATCAGTATTATTGCTAAATCCTTAAGCAATGAGGGGACTAAGGGAGTAGCTGCCAACCTGATTCGAGCGAGAACATTGCGAGTTCGCCAAAAAAAATTAATCATCAGTTAAACCTACCTATGTTTTTACTTATTGATTGATTGTTCCTAAAAATTTGCCTATTTGTGAGCAAAATAGGTAACTATCCCAATTTGGTGTTTATGCTCGTGACTTCCTAGCCAGCCATTCAAGAAAATTGTCGTATTATTGAGGTTATTTTGATGATAATGACAGCTTAACTCTTGGCAAATCATCTTGAATGATTCTGTCATTTCTCCACCTAAATCATCCCAAATCATAATAAACTCTTCTTGGTCAAGCAAATCATATTTTTTGAGCATATTATATTCATGTATTAAAGCTTTCGGATCATGAAACGCATCAGAGAATATAATATTGAATTTCCTTCCAGATAATTTTTTCCAAGAATTCTCGTCAAATATATCGCCGCTAAGATAGTATATTTGATTGTGATGGTAATCGTATTCAATCAGAGAAGATTTGCCTGTCTTCAAAGAGTTAGCCATTGTATCCCATTCAATGTAATAAGATGTTTTCTTGAAAAATTGCTCCAGAGTAGGATTGATTTCTTCAATATCAAAACCAATCATGACACTGTTTTCTAAGAAACTAGCGGCTTGGAAAAAATTCTTGCCAACAGATACTCCCAACTCTAGATAATTAACTGGTTTTTTGAGAAAGCGGCTGAGATATAGAATCGCATCAGTATATGTAATCTGGCTATTTATTTCTCGATCAATTAGTTCTTTTGAACTTAAAGGAAGACCATAATGAAATACTGAATTGTTGTATGTCTCTTCGTCAATCCACTGGTTGACTTTTTTAAGAGTTTCTCGATTAAACAAAATAACATGAGCTATCTCTGATCTGGGAAGTAGTCTTGACACCGTGATAAAATTATCGACTTTTCGATTTATTCTGCCAATAAAAGAAGTTATTTGCTTTAGCATCATCATAATTTATCCTTTCATTTTTTAGTTTTACTGACTGCGTAAATTATATACACACATATACTGGCCGTCAATTTTCTCAGATACTCTTAATCTCCTGGTTTAATTTGCCGAATCAAATAGCGAACTTCTGACAGTAAAACCTCAAAACGCTTGTCTGACTCTTCCTGTCTTTGCCTGATTTCGGCAATTTCTGCTTGCCGAGCTTCATTTTCTCGTTGTTGCTGTGCCGCAATTTGCAGTAGAGCGTTTGCCGTTAATCTTACCCCTTCTACTGAATCTTTAACTTCCGAAACTGATTCTCGCAATTCCGAAACTGATTCTCGCAATTCCGAAACTGATTCTCGCAATTCCGAAACCGAGTCTTTGACTTCCGAAACCGATTCTCGCAATTCCGAAACTGAGTCTGCCAATTCATCTAGCATCTCATCTGTCCATCTCGTCCGTTCCCCATCCCGTTTTGTCATGGCTTGTTTTTCTCCCTTCTCAGTTTCAATAGCTGCTTAAATTGTGGGTAATTATAGACGCAATCGCCGCTGGTTTTATCAAGCTTATGATTGATTCTCTGGTTTAATTTGCCGAATCAAATAGCGAACTTCTGACAGCAAAACCTCAAAGCGTTGGTCCGACTCCTCCTGTCTTTGTCTCATTTCATCCATATTACGCTGTTGCTGTGCTGCGATTTGTAGCAAAGCTTGTGCCGTCAATCTTACCCCTTCTACTGAATCTTTGATGTCCGAAACTGATTCTCTCAATTCCGAAACTGATTCTTTAATTTCGGAAACTGAGTCTGCCAATTCATCTAGCATCTCATCTGTCCATCTCGTCCGTTCCCCATCCCGTTTTGTCATGGCTTGTTTTTCTCCCTTCTCAGTTTCAATAGCTGCTTAAATTGTCAATAATTATAGACGCAATCGCCGCTGGTTTTATCAAGCTTATGATTGATTTTCTGGTTTAATTTGCCGAATCAAATAGCGAACTTCTGACAGTAAAACCTCAAAACGCTTGTCTGACTCTTCCTGTCTTTGCCTGATTTCGGCAATTTCTGCTTGCCGAGCTTCATTTTCTCGCTGTTGTTGAGCAGCTATTTGTAACAGTGCTTGTGCTGTCAATTGTAACCCTTCTACTGAATCTTTAACCTCTGAAACTGATTCTCGCAATTCCAAAACTGAGTCTTTGACTCCCGAAACTGAGTCTGCCAATTCATCTAGCATCTCATCTGTCCATCTGGAGTGTCCGGCCGAGCTTCTGGTCATGGCTGGCTTTTCTCCTTTTTTAATAACTGCTTACAATTCATTTATTATCGACGCAATCGCCAGCAATTTCCCAACATATTTCCTCTCTAAGCATAACAGTTGCCACCATAGCACACAATCAGCTAAATTGTAAAGCTGTATAGATTCTTCATTCAGCCTCCAGGTCAATTCCCATTGCCTTAAGTTGCGCCGCCAATCTGTCTGCCCTAGCTTTTTCTCCCTCAGCCCGCAGTTCAGCTTGTTCGGCTCTTTCCCGCTCCTGTTCAATCCGTTCACTCCCCCACAATAGTAAATTACCCGATTGATCCCACCAGCGCAACCAATAAGCTGTCATCTCCGCTTTTTTCCCCTGCCATACTCCTAGAAATAAACCAATTTCTGCCAGCCAGTAACGATAATTTTCATCAGCTTTCTGTAACTCATACTTCCCTGATACTAAGCGATAAACTTCTAATTCTCCGCTTTGTGGTTGAAAAATAATATAGACAGGTACTTGTAAGATTCGCTCGTAGAAATACCACTTGCCATAGGGATAGTGGGGATTGATAGAATACTCCCCTCCCTCCGTTTCTGAGATGAATTCCATGACAATTGCTGGTACTTCCCCTTCTGCATGAGGCGTGTAGCTGCGGCGAATTTCTCCTTCTCGGATAGGTGCTACTGCGGGTACATAAACCCAATCGGGAGCTTTTACTACTGTCTTACCGCTAACGGTGGCGCAAATGCCAAAATTAGCAGCAATAAGTACCTAGGCAAAATTAATTACATACTCGCCTCCAAAATTGTCCAGCACTTTTTTAACGTAAGCGAGGAGGCTCTTTCGGTCTTTATAGGCGCTAAATTCAATCCATTCATATTTTAAAAATCTCCATAATATTTC
>NZ_JASJFG010000819.1:0-2903 GCF_030065375.1 Microcystis sp. M49636_WE2
TAAGGAGATGCTACCGTTTCTGTAAAAATTTTGGGATTATGAAGAAGATATTTAATCTTTTAATCAACCTTAAACTATTTACTTTTCCTAATCTCCACAATTACGATGCTTTTTCATGTCTTATTTGAAAACGCTATATAGTAAGTTAAACTTATCACACAGAACCTAGAAGAGCCGAATTTTTAGGTGAATCCTAATTGAGATGGGAGTCTTTGGGAATAACATCCAAACCGAGGAGAACCTTTTGGGTATTGGACATATCGCCGATAATTCTTTGTAGGGGTGGGGGAAGTTGTTTGACTAAAGTAGGAGTTACGAGAATTTTATCCTGTTCCGCTAATTGCGGCTGTTCGAGAACATCAATTATTTCTACGGTATAAAGACCGGATAACTCCTCGCGACAGATACGAAAAATATTAGCGATCGCCCTCTGGGATTTACTTGAATCACCCATAATGTAGAGTTTGAGAAGATATTGACTCATGATTGCGTGTTATTGAACAGTTTAATGTTGCTGAGACCGATATAGTATTTACGATAGAAAGAGACGAGATAACCCATCAATTCCAGGACCATGAGACGACCTTCGCTAACGTAGGCCTGCGCTTTGGCCAGGGTGACATCCTGATTTTTTTGGCGTAGGGTGGTAGTATGAATGTCCACCACATCGCGAGGACTAGCTTTTAAGAATCCTAACTTATCAGCCAAGCTTCGCAGTCGTTCCGATAGATTATGTTCCACTTTGTATGCTTGTTCTTCTAAAGCTAAATCTAATAAATCTCCGTAATTTTGGACTAATTCTTGAAAAATATCGGGAATACTCTGCCTTATTGCCTCAGAACCGAACATTTTCGCCGTGATGCTAGTTTGTACTCCCTTGATTAACTGTTCCAGTTCGCGAAATTCTTCTTCCTGTTGTTGATGTTTAAGATTGAGGATATATTGCTGACGCTCGATCGCCACACGAATTTGATAGACTAAAAGACTACTATCGATATTATTTAACTGAATATAACCGTCAGCACCGAGTTGAAAGGCTTTAACGACTAATTTCTCATCATTGCTAGTAGTTTGAACCACTATCGGTATATCAGAGGCTAATTCTCTGGTTTTGACTAGAATATTTAAGCCGGGGGGAACAGAGATTTCCAAGCTTAAGAGGATGAGATCAAATTTCTCCCCTGCCAGTTTTTCGGCAGTTTCCTCTAGATCCTGAGCT
Source organism: Microcystis sp. M49636_WE2 (assembly GCF_030065375.1). NCBI lineage: Bacteria > Bacillati > Cyanobacteriota > Cyanophyceae > Chroococcales > Microcystaceae > Microcystis > Microcystis sp. M49636_WE2. The sequence continues at coordinate 1,220 of NZ_JASJFG010000819.1, forward strand.
TGGGTGAGGGTAAAAGTCAACCCCCTGGCCAGGGAACATTGGGGGGCCTTTAACAGCAATCTCTGGATTAATTTAACAGTCGTCGGTTCGTCCTCTATCAATAAAATCCTACAGAGATCCCTAGTCATTGTTAATCGATCGCTAAAATTATCTTTTTTCCCCCTACTCTCATAGTAAGCCCATCTTTGGGAAACTCAAGGACAAAATCACAACATATCTCCGGCAAAAGTGAGATTTTAATGGCGACCTTGCCCTTAAATTCCTTAATTTAACGATTTTTCCTGAAAAAGATCGCTTTTCTACTCCAAGGAAACAATCTATTTCCTTTTTCTCCCCACTTCCCCACCTCCTCACTTCCCTCACCTATTTTGACTCAATTCGGCGAATCGCCACCACTGCCGGCCGGGGAGGTTGATTAACTTGACCACTGGGCCAATTCGACCCTAGGGGTACTTGTCGCATTTGTTCAAATTCTTGCCCATTAGTGGTTTTAAGGGCAAATTTACGGTTTTCAAAGGCTAAATCCCGACGAATTCCCCCCGCTTCCCCCGGATGTTGTACTGCCAAAAATAACGTCTCTTGGTCGGGAGTAAAGTACAATCCCGTTAATTCCGCATCCATGGGAGCGATAGCAAAAGGATAGGGATGCTCTTGACCCTTAACAAACACCCAAGCGCTATTATTACCAAAAATCCCCAATAAATCCCGTTGACTAACCGGGACCCCTTGGGGATAACGAGTTTTCATCTCTCGATTTAACCCACCCGTGGAAATATCGCTAACCATCCAGAGATTTCCCTGTTTATCGAAAGCGAGGTTATCGGGATTAGAAAAACCCTCACCTTTCTCTGTCGGTTCCCCTCCATAAGCGACCACATCCCAACGAAAACTTAAGGAAGCAGCATCGTTATTATCTTCCCTTAAGCTGATAATCCAACCAAATTCGTAGGGTATTTCGCCATTTGGTCCCTTAAATATCTCCTTATCGGCTCCTCCCTCCGCTTCACTGGGACTACCAGAGGTAAAGGTCATATATAAAGTGCCATTCTCGTCCACTTCCGTATCTTCTGGGCGACCAGTACAAGTGACCCCAACGGCGTTAGCGGCAAAATGAGCATCGATGAGAATTGCTCCCTGTTTTTCCGTCCCATTACCTTCATACAGGTCTGCGAGGGTCTTATATTTAGATTTGTAGGCCAGAATCTCCTCATCGTCCTTAAATAGCAGTAATTTAGTCTCATTGGCCGTTCTTTCGGGATTTGGCAACGCTACCACCCCATCCCCGCGACTAGCGGCAATTTGACTCGGTAGGACGGGATTTATCTCCGTGTCGGGATTTAATGGTATCCAATAACCAGTTTTATCGGGGTTGAATTTGGCCCCGTAGAGCATTCCTTTTTCTAGGAGTTTTGAGTTATTTTTCTGCTTAATATCGCTAATTTTGCCCTCGGAAACGAATTTATAGATATGACCGCCTCTGCGATCGCATCCTGAATAAACCGCCAAGGGTTGCCCCGTTTGAGCGAGAAAAGCGACCGCTTCATGGCGAAAACGCCCTAACCAAGTGTGTTTTGTGCCGTAATCGTCGGGATTGGCTGGATCCACCTCCACCATCCAACCGTATTTATTTCCCGCTAACCCAAAAACGTTACCCCGGCCATCCACTTCCCCACTATTGAGAATA
>NZ_JASJFG010000293.1:0-9244 GCF_030065375.1 Microcystis sp. M49636_WE2
AGCAGGGTGTAGGGTGTAGGGTGTGGGGTGTGGGGTTTTACCGATTTTGAGGGGGTCAATTACCTAATTTTCAGGGAAAAAGTACCTGAATTTCCCCCTGATCACTCCCATGCCAGGCACTTTTGGATTTCAAAAAGGTCTAAAAGTCTTATCCAACAAGGTTTTTAGATTTATTCAGCAAACCCTACCTATTTCTTGGATCAAGGGAACGAACGACAAAAATACCGATGGCTTTGTCCACTTTAGTGATATATTTTTCTAGGTCTTTAGCAATGGTAACTTGACCAGCAGGAGAGGCATGAATTAAGCCAATTTTGCCATCGGCAAAGCGATAAACTAGACCGGTATGGGTGGTATCTAAACCAGCGATATTAGTCACGACACCGATAATATCGCCAGCTTGCAGTTGTGGATAAATATCTTTAATCTTAGCGGTGGGAATATAGGTTAAGGATAAGCTTTCTAATTGCCGTTCTAACTGTTGAATACAATGGTAATTACTTTGAGTTTTTAACTGGGGATATAGATGGCGGTTTTTGCTGATAAAGTTGAGCTTTTTGTCAAGAGTAATTCCTCCTAATTTGTGAGTAATATTTTCTAGATTGCCTCGTTTTTGGTTGTCATTAATCCAATCGGAAAAGTAATGCAGGCGACTACAATAACCGTCGAGAATACCGTGGCGATAACGCTGATTTAAAACCTGCTGACTAAAAGCAGAATACTGATAATTTTTTAAAGCAAAATTGTGACTCAAAGCGAGAACTGTTTCCACAAAGAGGACACAATCAAACTCTTTTAAAGAGATAAATAATTTTTCTGTAGGAGAGCGATCGAGTAATCCTGCTTGATATTTTGCTCCTAAAAATTGAGCGGCGATATTCTGGATTATATCGGCCATGGGTAAGCGATCGAGTTGTTGATTTTGGGCGTACTGCACCAGTTTTTGATAATTAGGATCGCTGACTTCTTGAGCAAGAATAGTTTCCGATCGAGCTATACTCAAGGGAATTAAAACAGGATTAATTAATAAATAGGGTAAAGTTATCCAATTAAAAAACATTGTCGATCGATTACTGAAAATAATAAGGGTTTATCACCGACTAATACACATTAACTATCGGAGTTATCAACTGTTAAAATCTGCCAGTATTAGTTATTATTGCTTCATGTATTTTACTATTTATTCTACATAAAATTATTGTCGATATCCTCAAGTTATTGAGGACGTTGAATCCCACCGCGACGTTTAACTTTAAACCCATATGAATAAATTTCAGGTATATTAATTCGATCATCAATCTGACTTTCCACCACACCCAATTGTATTAGATATTGCACAATCCCTTCAGGTTCCTGAACGGGAGGTTTGTTTTCTTTTTCAGGACTCCATTTAGTTGAGCGCACAGCCTCTAAAAAAGTTTCTTTCGGCATAGGAGTTTTTAACCCTTCTAAGTTAGTTTTTAGAGATTCTAACCAAGGATATTCTTCCTGTGCTAATTCTTTAATTCTATCCTCTGAAGTATCCATTAAAGCACTCTGGAGATCAGGGGGTTGTAGAAGGTATAGCTCGGTCAGTTGTTCAAAACGTTCTAATCTTTTGGCTGCCGCTAGGTCGAATAATTTTAGAAAAGAGCGAGGAGCAATTCTACCCCCAGTATCCTGAAGATGATTAGGTATCCATCGGTAGGTAATGCCTTTTTTAGGACTAACTCCCATATATTTACCGATCATTTTTTCGATTAATTCTTCAAATAATCGTTCATCACTACTAACATTCCATCCTAGTTGGGTTGAGCTTTCATAAATTAAATTAGGGATCATCTGTAAATAGTCTCTCATTTCTTGATCGGAATTAGCTAACCGTTTAATCCAGAGTTGATAGAGCCAAGAGCGTTGCCATTCTAGCCGATGGGATTGTAATTTAGAAGCATCAGGAAATCCCAAAAATTCCTCTCTAAATAGGTCGGTACGAAGAAATATTTTTGGTCGAATTCTCTCCCAACGACGAGAGCGATCGAGCCAAAAAGCTAATAATTCTCTAATCGGATTAGCTAGAGCATTATAAGTAGTCAATAACCGATCCAATTCATCATAAGTAATAAATAGCCATTGGTCAGAACTAATTAATTGTTCGTCTAATTTGTCAAGAACATAATTTAGATGTTCAAAATTATCTTTAACTAAAATTCTCCATTCTGATAAAAGCGATAACCTATTTTTAAGAATAGTAGTAATATTTGGATCCAATTCTTGACCTATAATGCTGGCAATATCAGATTCTTGTTCCTGTAAAATGACACCTAAAATCAATCCTAACCAGAAACTACGCCATTCAAGATTAGTAGCGTTTTGCATTTCTTTTTCTATAATTTCTGGTGACGGAAATCGTTTTGCAGTTTTGCGAGTGCGACCAAATCCTGCAATCCATCTGGTCTGATTTAAAGGAGCAAGACCTCGAATATTTAAACTATTAACTAAAGCTTCTCGTCCAGAGGGAATGGCTAGTAAACGAAATAATTCTGTTTTACCCACACCCCGACCACCTTGAATTAATAAAATGCTTGGCTCCAAAGCTTTTCTATAATCAACCACGGGTAAGAAATTTTTGAGAAATACGTCTTCATCATCACTTTCCTGTTCAGCAGTTGCTTTTCCAGGAGCAACTGCTCCCATTAATTCCAGTAACTTTTTTTTATCGAATTCAGCCATAATTTTTACCGATTGTTTATAATCACATCACGTCCAAATAATTGACAAAGCTTTTCAGCAATAGTTTGATAAGGAGAATCGGTCATAACTTTCACGAGATTTGCTAATCTCTCTTTTTCTTCTGGAGTATCGTGCCGTGAGTCACGAGTAAAGAGGGCAATATCTCCCCGCAGACTATTATCATAGGGGACAACTATCGGGAAAAATGGTGCATCAGTATCATTAGAGTTAGGGACATCTTCAGATTCAGTATAATAGTTTTCTTGGAAAATTGTATAGGCTCTTTGTCGAAAATTTCGTAACTCTCTTTCTCGGCCAACTGTTCCTAAAGATGGAGCGAGAGCATGAACTAAAATTAATGGTAAAGGATCCTCAGGGTTAGATAGGGCTAAATGTTGGATAACTTGGGTTAATCCTGCCCAACTTTGTCGAGATTCCGTACCAAAAATAACCACTGCATGGGAAAAATAAGTAATAGCTAAACCACCAATATCATGAAAACCTGCTCTTGCATCCATGAGAATAAAATCCAGTGGTCTGTTTAACCTTGCTATTTCTTCTAGCATTTGTTTTAAAATGCCTTGTAGTTGACCATTGACAAGATTTTGAAAGTCTAAACGAGCCAATTTTTCTAAATAATCTTGATCCACATTTCCTGCTGGTAGCAATTTTAAGATTTCACCTTCATCTCCTAACAAATTTGAGTCATTAATATCTTTTAAACTCAGTTTCCATTTGTCTTTTTGAACTTTCTTTTCTAGCAAATAGTCCATGACACCAGAATTAGCGGCAACATCTTTAGAAAAAATTGTGGCCAGACCGGGAGCTTCTAAATCAAGATCAACTATAGCGACTCGATGACCATTCCGCGCTAAAGTTAAGGCAGTAGCGGCAATAGTAGTGGTGCGACCAACTCCTCCTTTGAAGGAAAAAAAGGAGACAATAGCTGGTTTATATCCTTTTTCAACTTTTTCAAAATCCCAAGGCAGTTGCTGCCCAATTTTATTCTCTGTCCATGCTTGTTTAGCCAGATGACGTTCTAGAATATACCATTCCAAGCTTGGCGATTCATCGAACCAAGGTGCCTTAACTTTTTCCTTCATGATAAGATCAATCAGGGCTTTATAAGCATCTCCTTCTCCTTTTTGCCACCAAATATCACGGCCATAGTAATCCTCAAGTTTTTCAGACAGGAGTGTAGATAGATGGTTTTCTTCGTTTGATTCTATCTTGTCTTCCCCTTGTAACTCTAGAAATAAGCGAATTTTTCCCTCAACATCACGAATAATAATCACGGATTTTAGTTTGGCCACAAGAGAACCAAGACTGGAATCCTGAAAGCATTCCCTTACCCTAGCAAAAGTTTCACTAAAACTAATCATCAGAATCTTAAATATCCTTACTAGAAATATAACCGTTTAGCACTAATCTGGGAATAATATCTCGATAAATTTCTTCAGCACATTCAACGGCCAAGTTAGCCTGATCTTCAGTCCAATATCCAGATTGATAATATCTTCTTTCTGGGTGATTTTGCCCTAAGACAGTTCCCCGGATGCGAGAAACTGGTAACTGTTGCTCTAAACGAGGATAGAGAATTCCTAATCTTTCCCTCGCTTTACCTTCTAATTCCTTGAGATCATGTCCGAATTTTTTAGCGGCTTTTTGATCATTTTTAAAATACTGTTCTACTAAAAGCTTAAAAGCGCATTCTACTACATAACCAGCTAGGTAAATGGCATTGTCCCAACGGTTTTTAGACAGCAAAATTTTGGCATCTTGCAAATGTCGGCCTGCTGCACTAGCAAATAACTCGGTCATAGACGTATCGAATCAAATAAAAACTTTTTAGCCATAAACCAATTCTACCACCATAACGAAACTTTAAGAACTTTACTTCCTTATTGTTGATTTTTCAACCTAAACTTGCCAAATTTTCTGAAACTATTGCCTGATTTCCTCGCTATAATTAAGCTGTTGACTATCTAAATTACTCCTTAAGACTGCACTGGAGCGCCGGAGTTGCCAGTTCGAGCATTTGTACTAAAATTTCCAATAGGCAGTTTAAATCCAGTACAGCTTACCTGCTACTGAATCCTAACCCTAACAACAATTTTTGATTTTTACCAGAGGTCTAGGACAAGGACAAAAAGCTGATCTTGATTGAGTTATAGCACTTGCGGCCCTGTACGAGACGACCTCGAATCCTAACCCCGATCTTGAATAGGGACATCTCGTCTGAGGTGCTAATGAATAACACTTTTGGAATTAAAAGTCAATAGATTAAATATTAATTTTTGTAAAGAAAGGCCTGAGCATTTACTCAAAAAGCTCTTTACCATCTGTTACAAAATATGGCAAGATATTTATCAAATTGTGTCAAAACCCAGAGTAAATGCTCATTGGGGTGACATTTTCTGATACAAAACAGAAACATATATATCTAAACACCTTAAACAAAGGGCGATCGTCATCTGATGACGAAAATCACTTCATACCAGACTCAGCAATCCTAAGGAGAACCATCATATATGTTCACTCACGTCAAGTCCACCATTCGTCACATAGTTCCCGACGCGTTGAATGGTCGATCGCTGGTCAAGGTGGTCTATGTCGTGCTAGAACCTCAGTACCAAAGTGCGCTGAGTAGTGCGGTCAGGGAAATCAACGCTAACAACCGGAAACTAGCGATCGAAATTAGTGGTTATTTAATCGAAGAACTGCGCGATGGGGAAAATTATCGCAATTTTCAAGAGGATGTAGCCAAAGCTAATATTTTCATTGCTTCTCTCATCTTTATCGAAGATTTAGCCGATAAAGTTGTGGCCGCTGTCAGTCCCCATCGGGATAAATTAGACGCGGCGATTGTCTTTCCCTCCATGCCCCAGGTAATGCGCTTAAATAAATTAGGTTGCTTTTCCATGGCCCAATTGGGACAGTCTAAGAGTGTCATCGCTAACTTTATGAAAAAGCGCAGGGAAAACTCTGGCGCTGGTTTCCAAGATGCGATGTTAAAGTTATTGCGAACTTTACCGCAAGTCCTGAAATATCTCCCCATGGAAAAAGCTCAGGACGCACGCAACTTTATGTTAAGTTTCCAGTATTGGCTAGGGGGTTCGGCAGAAAATTTAGAGAACTTCCTGTTAATGTTGGCCGATAAGTACGTCTTCGATAACAAGGATGACAGCGTAGTTTACAAGGAACCGGTAGTTTATCCGGATCTGGGTATCTGGCATCCTTTATCCATGAAAATGTTCGAGGATGTCAAGGAATACTTCGCTTGGTACAATAACCGCAGTGATATTGCCGATGACTTAAAAGACCCCTTGGCTCCCTGTGTTGGCTTAATTTTACAGAGAACTCACCTCGTTACTGGTGATGACGCTCATTATGTCGCTCTCGTGCAGGAATTCGAGTCTATGGGTGCGCGAGTCCTTCCTGTTTTTGCCGGGGGATTAGATTTTTCTAAACCGGTAGAGGAATACTTCTGGGATAAAAGCTTAAAAGGAGTGGAAGCGGTTGCTATCGTTGATACGGTAATTTCCCTGACGGGATTTGCTTTAGTGGGGGGTCCAGCGCGACAAGATCATCCGAAAGCGATAGAATCCTTAAAACGTCTCAATCGTCCCTATATGTGCGCGTTACCGCTAGTTTTCCAAACCACCCAGGAATGGGAAGAAAGCGATTTGGGGTTACACCCGATTCAAGTGGCGCTACAGATTGCTATTCCGGAATTAGACGGTGCGATCGAACCTATTATATTATCGGGCCGGGATGGCGCGACGGGTAAAGCGATCGCTTTACAGGATCGGGTAGAAGCGATCGCTCAACGGGCGCTAAAATGGGCTACCCTAAGAAAGAAACCGAAACTCAATAAAAAAGTCGCCATCACCGTCTTTAGTTTCCCCCCCGATAAAGGGAATGTGGGAACCGCAGCCTATCTAGATGTGTTCGGTTCTATCTACGAGGTGATGCAAGCGTTACAAAATAATGGTTATGACTTGCAGGACTTACCCGCATCTCCCCGGGAACTGATGGAAGCGGTAATCCATGATGCCACCGCACAATACCATAGTCCGGAGCTAAATATCGCCTATCGGATGTCCGTACCGGAATACGAACGTTTAACCCCCTATTCCGTCCGTTTAGAGGAAAATTGGGGACCACCACCGGGACACCTCAACAGTGATGGACAAAATCTATTAATCTACGGGAAAGAGTTCGGTAATGTTTTTATTGGGGTTCAACCCACCTTCGGTTATGAAGGGGATCCCATGCGTCTGCTATTTTCTCGTTCTGCTAGTCCCCACCACGGTTTTGCAGCCTACTACACCTATCTCAATCAAGTCTGGAAAGCAGACGCGGTTCTTCATTTTGGCACCCACGGTTCCCTAGAATTTATGCCGGGGAAACAGATGGGAATGTCTGGGGAATGCTACCCCGATAACCTCATCGGGATGATTCCCAACCTCTACTATTATGCCGCTAATAACCCCAGCGAAGCGACGATCGCTAAACGTCGCAGTTATGCGGAAACCATCTCCTATCTCACTCCCCCCGCAGAAAATGCCGGACTCTACAAAGGGTTAAAAGAACTAAGCGAGTTGATCGGTTCCTACCAAACCCTGAAAGATAGTGGGCGTGGGGTGCAAATTGTCAATACTATTGTCGATAAATGTTTATTGGTCAATCTCGACAAAGATATAAGTTTACCTGATGGTGACACTGCCGATCTCAGTCAAGAGGAACGGGATAATATCGTCGGTTCGGTCTATCGTAAACTGATGGAAATTGAATCGCGCTTACTTCCCTGCGGACTTCATGTTATTGGGAAACCCCCCTCGGCGCTGGAAGCGGTGGCAACTTTGGTCAATATTGCCAGTTTAGACCGGGAAGAGGACGATTTACTTTCCTTACCGCGGATTATTGCCAACAGCATCGGCCGGGATCTAGAGGAAGTTTATCGCAATAGCGATCGAGGTGTGCTGGAGGATGTGGAATTACTGCAAAACATCACCCTCGCGACTCGCGCTGCCGTCGCAACTTTAGTCAAGTCCCAAACCGACGCAGAAGGTCGGGTATCGATGCTTTCTAAGCTGAATTTCTTGAATATAGGCAAGAAATCGCCTTGGCTGGAAACTTTACGGTCGATGGGTTATCCACAAGTTGATCCGGTGGCGTTAAAACCCCTGTTTGAATACCTAGAATTCTGTTTGGAACAGGTCTGTGCTGATAATGAATTGGGGGCCCTATTAAAAGCATTGGAAGGAGAATACGTTCTTCCCGGTCCTGGTGGCGACCCTATTCGTAACCCCGGGGTTTTACCGACGGGTAAAAATATCCACGCTTTAGACCCCCAGTCTATCCCGACTCTAGCGGCGGTAAAATCGGCTAAAATCGTGGTGGATCGTCTGTTAGAACGGCAAAAACTGGATAATGGTGGTAAATATCCTGAAACTATCGCTTGTGTTCTCTGGGGAACGGATAATATCAAAACATACGGGGAATCTCTGGCACAAATTCTCTGGATGGTGGGGGTTCGTCCTCTTCCCGATGCTTTGGGACGGGTGAATAAATTGGAATTGATTCCCCTAGAGGAGTTGGGAAGACCGCGCATTGATGTGGTGGTCAATTGTTCTGGTGTTTTCCGGGATTTATTTATCAATCAGATGAATTTGCTTGACCAAGGGGTAAAAATGGCCGCGGAAGCAAACGAACCGGTGGAGATGAATTATGTCCGCAAACACGCTAGGTCACAAGCAAAAGAAATGGGTTTAACGGTTCGACAGGCGGCCACCCGCATCTTTTCTAATGCTTCTGGTTCCTATTCTTCTAATATTAATCTCGCGGTGGAAAATAGCAGTTGGGAAGACGAAAAAGAGTTACAGAATATGTATCTCAACCGCAAGGGTTTTGCTTTCGACTCGGATAATCCGGGGATGATGGCCGATAATCGTCAGTTGTTTGAAGCATCTTTAAAAACTGCCGAGGCAACTTTCCAAAACTTGGATTCTAGCGAGATTAGTTTAACCGATGTTTCCCACTATTTCGACTCGGATCCGACAAAAGTTGTCGCTAGTTTACGCGATGATGGCAAAAAACCGGCGGCCTATATTGCTGATACTACCACCGCTAATGCTCAGGTGCGTACTTTGTCGGAAACCGTGCGCTTAGATACCCGCACCAAGTTACTCAATCCCAAATGGTACGAGGGAATGTTAAGTCATGGTTACGAAGGAGTCCGAGAATTATCGAAGCGTTTGGTTAATACGATGGGATGGTCGGCAACTGCTGATGCGGTGGATAATTGGGTTTATGAAGATGTGAACACCACTTTTATTCAAGATGAGGAAATGTGTCAGCGTCTGATGAATCTCAATCCTAATTCTTTCCGCAAGATGGTGGGAACCCTGCTAGAAGTTAATGGTCGCGGTTACTGGGAAACTTCTCAAGAGAATTTAGACCGCTTACAGGAACTTTATCAAGAAGTGGAGGACCGTATCGAAGGAATCGAGTAGAATAGATAGATAAGACT
>NZ_JASJFG010000661.1:0-2349 GCF_030065375.1 Microcystis sp. M49636_WE2
GGCGGCTAATGAGCGAAATCTCAAGCAATTAATGGAGTTTTATAGTCCGAAATTTACTAACTCCGATGGCTTGACCTACGAAAAAACTAAAAAGGCTTTAACTCATTTTTGGGAACGTTATAACAATCTACAATACACCACAACTCTCGAATCTTGGAGTCGTTCCGGGGACAAGTTAACGGCCAATACAATTACTAAAATTACCGGGACGGGAAAGGTGCAGGGACGAGTGGTGGGAATGAATGCTACGATTCGTTCTCGTCAACAATTTCAAGGTAATAAACTGGTTTATCAGGAAATTTTAAGCGAGAGAGTTGAGTTAAGCACTGGCAAAAATCCCCCCAGTATTCAAGTGAGAATTCCGGAAAGGGTGAAAGTGGGTGAAGAATTTGATTTTGATGTGATTGTCCGCGAACCTTTGGGGGATGATTTATTGGCCGGAGCGGCGATCGATGAGAAAGTAGATATTGAGCGCTATATTAATACAAAGCCTCTAGAATTGGAATTATTACAGTCCGGCGGTTTATTTAAGCGGGTAACGGCCCCAGCAACACCGGAAAATCGCTGGTTATCGGCGATTTTAATCCAAGGCGATGGGATTGTTGTCGTTACTCAACGGGTGAAGGTAGAAAAGTAATTTTTATCTGGGTTTTGCTGAAAAAGCTTGTTGGTGGGGTGTAGGGTGTAGGGAGTCGGGTGGGGGTTTTAAGCTAAGACGCATTTTAACTGCCTATCCTTAGATTAGCTGAATCTCCCCCAATCCCTTTACTGTTGCAAGAGTGCCTCATCTCAACAAGCAATTTAAATGCGCGGGCCGCTTACTCTGATTAAGCATAGAGATGGGAAACATCGCTCGTCCATACTTTAAATTTTGTTAAATTTACTTGACCAAAAGAAGTTGTTAGGGAAGCATCGACGGCATCTAAGCCGCGAGTCATTAAAATTCGCCCGATTCTGGGGGTGTTATGACGAGCATCAAAAGTGTACCATTGATGGTCTAAATAAACTTCAAACCAAGCACTAAAATCCATCGGTAGAGGTTGGGGAGAAATACCGATATCTCCGAGATATCCAGAGGCATAACGGGCAGGAATATTTAGGCAACGGCAAAAAGTCAAAGCTAGATGGTTAAAATCGCGACAAACCCCCGTTCTTTCCCGATAGACATCATAGGCGGTTTTTGTCACCCTCGCGTATTCGTAACCAAAACGAATGTGACTATGAACCCAATCACAAACCGCTTGTACTCTTGCCCAACCGGGGGGAGTTTGTCCGAAAAGTTCCCAGGCAATTTCCGAAAGCAAATCTACTTCACAATAACGGCTACTCATTAAGTAGGGAAAAACTTGGGTTGGTAACTCTGCTAAGGGAATTTCTTGGGCATTCCAATTAACGATGTCGGGTTTCCATTCATTCTCGATAACCGCTTCATTGTGAATGCGAATCTGTCCGTCGGGTAAAATTAGACGACTGGTTCGATTACCGAAGCTATCTAAAAATTCTTCTATTTTTGTTGCTGGTTCCACCTGCAAATTTTCCGATTGTCTAACTTGATTTAAAATTGAGGGGTGTAGATAAAGTTTTAACAACATGACCACGGGTAAGGGTGCATCAAAGCCAAATTCATAACCAACACGGATTAACATTAGGACTCCTATCTAAATGAAATTTTGTCAGGATTTGTCGGGATGAAACGCCAATAATCGCCAGACTGAAAAAAGTTAGGCCCGACTACTTAGTTAAAAGTTTGAGGAGAAAGTAATAGCCAAGCTGAAAACCGATAAGCTTTGTACAGAGTTACTTTTATTATAAACCGCCTCAACTAAAAGCTTTGTAACTTTGAAGACAAGCCATCGGCAGGATTAGCTCTATCGAAAAGAGTCTGGGGTGGATGGTTCCTCTAAGAGACGGATTTCAATGGGGATGTAGGCTAGTTTAGCAAAAATTTTTTGTTGATAACTGACAGGCCACCATTCGTAAAGAAAAATTTCTAAAGGTCGCCAGAGAGCCACCCAACCACTGATTAATAATCCTTCTTCTAAGAAGTGAATAAATGTAGCGCTGCCAAAACGACTAATTAATTCGCTGAGACTCAAACAAACAAAAAGAAAGGAGAGACCAATTAGCAAAGATATGCGTCCCTGTCGCCAAATTGTGCGTAATTTTCTTTGTTCTCCCTGTTGGCGATAGTCAAAATAGTTATGTAAGGCTGAGGGTAACAGATGTCGGGCGGTATTCTGTTCGTTACTGGGAAGATAAAAGACTAATTTAAGGGGGGTATTTAGGGGGAATTCATCCACAGAGTTAATAATATAATTTTCGGCGTTATCGTCTAAATCTCTATCTAAA
>NZ_JASJFG010000986.1:0-1657 GCF_030065375.1 Microcystis sp. M49636_WE2
ATAATTTTAGTATTGCTGCGACCTGCTTGGTTCATAGTGGATAAATTGCCTTCGTTTTGACAACTTTCACAAAACCAATTAAAGTAAACAGGATCGGCGGGGGTAAAGGTAGAATTAATCGCTTGATTGGGATCGCCGACGCGAATTAAATTAGGTATTTCCCCGTCATTATTTTTTGCTAAAATAGTAATTAGTTTTTCTTGGAGAGGACTAGAATCCTGTGCCTCATCTTCAAAGACTCCAAAGACAGATTTTTGCCATTGTCGGCGAATTTTTTCTTCCTCTAATACTCGCAAGGCTCCTAAAATCATGTCATCATAATCTATATAGTTTTTCTGACGCATCAGGATTTCATACTGTTGGTACAAACCACTAGCAATAGCGAGAATTTGATAATTATCTTCGGTATAGTGGCTTAATTCCCAGACTTGCTGCGGTGATAATCCCGAACTTTTTAGCTCATGAATGGCCGTATAGGCAAGACTAGGTAAAATTTCGGTTCTCAGCACCGATTGACGGCGTAATCTTTCTGTTTCTTCCCCATCAAATTCCACTCCTTCTAATAACTTTTGATAACGAATTGGTTCAGTAATTAGCCATTTTTCCACCGAGTTTCTAATAATTCTATGGCTAGGAGTCGGAATAACTAAGGTAGAAGATTCGAGGTCTAATCCCGATAATTCTGGGTAACGACGGGCTAATTGTAGAGCCAGTCCGTGCAGAGTTTGGACGCTGAAACCTTGGACCGAAAGTTGTAAATCTTGCAAGCGTTGTTTAATTTTAGCTTTAATACTAGCGGCAGCCGAGCGCGTGTAGGTGACAATAATTAACTGTTTTTTAGCATGAAGTTGCTCACGAGCAATAACCATAGCGGCAGCTACGGCCAAACTGTGGGATTTTCCCGCCCCCGGCACCGCAGAAATGGCCATTTTTCCCCCTTGCCAATCGGCTAATTCCTGTTGTCCGGCTCGCAGTTGTTGCCGGAGATTTACCAGTAAGTTTTCTCGATTAATTACTTTAGTTTCGCTCATTATTCTACGCCAATTTTATTTTTAGTTTAATTGTATTACTATTTTAGTTTATCTTTAAACTAATTGCTGTAAAAGTTAGCTACAGATAACTAGAATGGGGAGATGGGTTTTTTTCAGTGAACAGTAATCAGTAATCAGTGAAAAGAAAGTAGCAAAGTTTTCCCCTAACACTGTCCACTTAAAACTGTAATCTGATCACTGATAACTGATAAGTAGGTAGGTATTGAAAACTTTCAGATCCCCCCGCCTATCGGCACCCCCCTTATCAAGGGGGGCAGGGGGGATCGAACCTAAAATCTATCTTTAATTTAATTATAACCAGCTACTTAACTGATCACTGATCACTGATATATAGCCAATTTTGTTGTACTTCTACCCGAATTTTGCCGGTTAAGGAGGAAGTGGCATCGCGATTAACACCAGTAATGAGATTAACCACTGACTCAACTTCGGCAAAATTAGGTGATGAGGGTAAATATTGAGCTAAAAATAAACGAATCACTCGTCTTTGTATCGCTAGAGGTAGAATTTGTAAAGGGGAGCGATCGAGTCTTTGTTGATCTAGATCGATAACCTGACGAAAAATATCCCGGGCAATACTATCTAAATAATCGCTTTCTGCTTCC
>NZ_JASJFG010000334.1:0-1357 GCF_030065375.1 Microcystis sp. M49636_WE2
AAATGGTCAATATGCTGTATCTATCGCTGAATTGCCTCATTTTCGAGTCCAAGCACCCACCAAAGAAGAAGCCATTTCCCAACTACAAACAACCTTTATCGAACAAATTAGCCAAATTGAAACGATATCATGGACAACACCTCTAGATAACCCCTCACCCTTTAGATGATGACAGTGAAGTAGATCCCTCATATTATCTGTAGAGGATAAAGATTTGTGTCTCAATATATTCTCGATACTGACCATATTTCCCTAATTCTTCGCAATCATCCCCAAGTTATTGCTAATGCGTCCCGTCATTCCATTTCCTTTACAATCATTACTGTTCAGGAACTTTTCAGTGGAACGAACCACAGAGACACAGAGGACACAAAGACCGATCGCTACTATATAAGTTAAACTTATCACACAAAGTCGAGAAGAGCCCTTTTTTAAGTTTCTTCTCTTTTTGTTAATGAAAGATGTGACCAATGGATACCCTAAAAGGGGCGAGGTTTTAAACCCAAAATTCTGATAAAGTAAAAATCGTCCCGATACCTTGACTGGTTAAGGGAGAGAACGTCAATAGTTTGTTAAATAGTACATATAAACCAATGCCACGTCTTCGCTCGATTATTTCCCTAGTTTTAGTCCTAGTTACTACGCTGCTGGTTAGTTGCAGTGGTCCCCAAGCAACTATCCCCACCGTCTATAGTCCGCAAAAAATCGAACAGTTACAGGTTTACATCCAACCCATAGAAGGATTTCGCCAAAAAATGAGCGTTTTGCAAGACCTCATCGCTGACAAAAATTGGGTAGATACTCGCACCTATATCCACGGCCCTTTGGGGCAATTGCGTCAGGAAATGGTAGGATTATCGCGTAATTTACTGCCCAAAGACCAAGAAAAAGCCAAGCAGTTAGCGAAAAATCTTTTCGTTCACTTTGAACGTATCGATGCGGCAGCCAAAGAAAAAGATGCTAGTCTCGCTGCTAATCAATTCCAAGAAGCATTAAAAGACTTCGATGCTTTCTTAAATATTGTTCCTAGTTAGTTTGTATTAGTGATCGGTGATCAGTTATCAGTGATCACCGACCAGGCCGCAGCTAAAAAACCGATAAATGCTATTTTGGTTTAGTTTGGACGCTAATAGGGCCATTAACCATGGTTTGACAGGCTAAACGATAATTTTCGGGTTTTTTCTTCAGACAGCGCTGCTCAAAGTCGGTTCTAGCGGAGAGATTTTCCATCCCCTCGACAATTGCCACTATACAAGTACCACACTGACCGTAACCGCCACAATTCATCAATTTACCGCCAAAAGTGTAGATATCAACGCCATTCTGGATTGCTTTCTCTCGTAAATTCGCTCCATCT
>NZ_JASJFG010000104.1:0-1871 GCF_030065375.1 Microcystis sp. M49636_WE2
CTGCCCCGCTCTTTTTGGGCAATTGCCGCCCCTAAAACTCCTAAATCTCGGACGATTTTACTCTCCGGTCGATAAAAAGTATTGTTGATATTAAATATCGCTTTTTCTTCCTGCATCGATCATCTCATAATTAGCACTCGGCGGAAACGGTCAGACACTGCCAAAACCGATCAGACATCAAGATAGAAGATATAGTCATTTCAGATAAGTCTGATACAATCTAGACCGATGAAAATCTTATGAACTCTGGCATTTATATTCTCAATCTTAATTGAAATGACTATAAATCTAAAGAAAGTGTGAAATTAGCAGATTGGACAGTGGGAAGTTCTCAGCTTAGCAGGTAGAAGTCAAGAAAAAGGGACATGGCCTGACCTAAAAGGCCCGTCATACTAAATCCTGTTATAATAAAACGAGTAAAGACGAGGATATAAAATGCCCAAGAAAGCTTACTTAGCCGAACATCTAAGTTCAGAGGAACTGAAAGATAGATACAGAAGCAGTCAAGCTAACTTATGACTGATTGTTATCATTTTTTAAAACAGGATCTAGTATGACACTTTGTTAACAAAATCTTTTCTTCGAGGTGTATTTGAGTATCTGGGGTAAAATGTATAAGCTTTTAAGTGAGCAGAAAATCTCTAGACGGCAAATGTTTGCACAAACGAACCTCCTTGAGCTATAGCAAGAGGTAGTAGAAGCCGATGGGCAAATCGCCATTCGGAGCCATTACCGACCTGAACAAGGAAATTACAGATTTTTTCAAGCTAGGATCAAAGATTTTGTATCGAAAAATACAAAAACGGTCAAAGTGACTGTTTAGGATGGTTTTTTTGAGAAGCTTAAGAACCGATCCATACGTCAAAGGAGTTTTCCATGCCCGAAACGCCACAAGAAGTCTTGAAAATGATTCAGGACAACAATATTAAGATTATCGACCTGAAATTTATTGATATGCCAGGTATCTGGCAACATTGCTCGTTCTACTACGATCAAATCGATGAAAGCTCTTTCAGCGATGGTGTTGCCTTCGATGGTTCCAGTATTCGCGGTTGGAAAGCAATTAACGAATCCGATATGGCCATGGTTCCCGATCCTACCACTGCTTGGATCGATCCCTTCTACAAGGAACCTACCCTAAGCATGATCTGTAGCATCAAAGAACCCAGAACCGGTGAATGGTATAGCCGCGATCCTCGCTCTATTGCTCAGAAAGCGATCGATTATCTTAGCAGTACCGGTTTAGGTGATACCGTATTTTTTGGACCGGAAGCAGAATTTTTCCTCTTTGATAGCGCTCGTTTCGATCAAACCGCCAACTCCGGCTATTACTACATGGATAGTGTCGAAGGTCGTTGGAATAGCGGTAAAGACGAAAAAGACGGAAATCTCGCCTATAAACCCGCCTACAAACAGGGTTATTTTCCCGTTAGTCCCACCGATACCTCTCAAGACATTCGCACGGAAATGCTCTTAACCATGGCCGACTGCGGAGTTCCCATCGAAAAACATCACCATGAAGTCGCTACTGGTGGTCAAAACGAGTTAGGGATTAAATTCTCTACCCTAGTACGGGCCGCCGACTACTTGATGACCTATAAATACTGCATTAAGAACGTGGCCAAGAAATACGGTAAAACCGTCACCTTTATGCCCAAACCCATCTTTGGTGATAATGGTTCCGGGATGCACGTTCACCAGTCTATCTGGAAAGATGGTCAACCCCTGTTCGCTGGGGATAAATACGCCGGACTTAGCCAAATGGCACTGTACTACATCGGTGGTTTGCTTAGACACGCTCCCGCGCTCTTAGCTTTAACTAACCCCACCACCAACTCTTACAAGCGTCTCGTCCCCGGTTTTGAGGCCCC
>NZ_JASJFG010000865.1:0-3205 GCF_030065375.1 Microcystis sp. M49636_WE2
GATAGGGAAATGCGATTTTTATATTCGTCAATTTCCGCGACTACCACTTTAATTGCTTGACCAACTTTAAAGAAAGTCATGGGAGAATTAAAAGAGGCTCCTGTCACCTGTTTAGCATGGAGTAATCCCGTCACTCCACCGCAATCGACAAAGACACCGTAGGGTTGTAATTTAACCACGGTGCCACTTAATAATTTACCCACAGCTAATTGACTGATAGCGTTAGCGCGAGCAATTTCTCGCTGAGATAAAACTAACTTATTATTTTCTTGATCGATTTGAATAAAAGTTGCGGTTAAAAGTTGTCCGATCAGGGAATCTAAATCATTTTTTTCGATTAAATGGGAGCGAGGGATAAATCCTTTTAATCCCTCCACTTCCCCCGTTACTCCCCCCTTATTCACCCCCGTGACGCGCATCTGTACTGACTTGCCACTTTCAGAGATTTCCCTGACATTTTCCCAGGCTTTTTGTAGTAATAATTGCCGCAGAGACAGGGTAACTTGTCCTTCCGCGTCCTGTCCACGGGTAATCAGAAAATCGAATTCTGCACCTATGGGTAAAGCTTCGGCAATGGAAGTAACATTTTCCAGGGAAATTTCCCTTAAAGAAATAAAAGCGGAGGATTTGCCGCCAATATCGATGTATGCTCCATCGGAGGTGTGTTGATCGACTCTCCCGCGCACGATCTGCCCTTTTTCAAATTGATAATCGTATTGATCAAGAGCTTTGGCAAAATCGTCCATGGAAAAGGCAGGGTTCGGTGTCATGATAAATAGAATGGTTACAAGTGTGATTTCGATCTGCTTCCAGTGTAAGCTGAAGCTTGAGGGGTCAGACCATTAAGATTTAAGAAGGCTAAATAACTCTAGCACATGATCCCAGGCAGATTTGGCCGCCTTAGCATTATAACTAGCTCTTTGGTCGCAGAAAAAGCCATGGTCGGCATTTTCATAGCGGAAAACTCGATGGGGGATTTGATAACGGATTAATGCGTTTTCTATCTCATCCACTTGCTTTTGAGGAATACTCGCATCTAACATCCCGAAAAATGCGTAGATTGTCCCCTTGATTTGGGGAGTCACTTTCACTGTCGCTTGGCCACCGCCTGGGGTTCCCATGGTGATTCCCGCACCGTAAAAAGAGGCACTAACTTTGATATCCTCTAGAGTGGAGACAAGATAAACCACATGACCACCAAAACAAAAACCGATCGTGCCGACACCGGTTTTTTGCACCTGTGGCAAACTATAAAGATAATCGATGGTGGCCTGGATATCGCTGATTAATTCGGCTGCTTTGGTTTGTTCTTTGTACTGACGACCGATTTCGATATCTGCCATACTGTACCCCGTTTCAAAACCGGGAGCAAATCGCTGATAAATGGCAGGAGCGATCGCTATATAGCCTTCTTGGGCAATTCTACGGGTGATATGGCGAATATGGTCGTTTACGCCGAATATTTCCTGAATCACGATAATTGCTGGATAAATTCCCACTCGATCGGGAATGGCTAAATAGGCATCTATGTCAATATCTTTGTTAGAAATCGTAACAGTTTGCGTATTAATGGTCATAATTTTCTCGGTAAAAAGGCTGTTGGTTTTTTGGTTTCGGGGTTTTAGGGTGTTGGGGTTTTAGTTGAAATTTCCCATTCCCCCATTTCCCCACTTCCCCATTCCCCCATTCCTCAAATCAAAACAAACTTTTCCAAGGCCGCGGCTACCCCATTTAAGTCTACACTGGGGGCAACCCAATCGGCTTGATCCTTAACAGCTTGGGGAGCATTACCCATGGCGACACCGACACCCGCATAGGTGAGCATAGAAACATCATTAAAATTATCACCGATCGCCATGACGTTTTGCGGTTGTAATCCTAGGATATCTTCGGCCAAAAATTGGGTGGCGCTTCCCTTGGTAGCCTCAACGTGGGTAACTTCAAAAAAAGTCGGACTCGATTGGGTAAAATATAAATCTTGATTTTGATAGCGTTGCTGTAAATGCTGCCAAATCTCGGCGATAAATTGCTTATCTTCTCCCATGGCCAGGATTTTAGTAGTTTTGTGGGCAACTTTGCGTAAATCTCCCACTGCTTCGGCAATAATACCCGATCGCTGCCGATAGAATTCCGTTTCCGCGTTTAATTGCCGCACATAAAGCACATCGTCCATATAAAAATTAAGGGAGATTTTCTCTTTCCATTGGGGTTGTTCGAGATAATCTAAAAGATCGATCGCCAAGTCGGGGGAAATGGGGGTATGTCGATGGTGAACTTGGGAAACAGGATCTTGAATCCAAGCGCCATTGTAAGCAATTATAGGTAAAGTCGATTTAAGGCGTTGATGAAAGCGTAAAGCCGAACGGTACATCCTGCCAGTGCCAATAGCGACGGGAATTCCCTTTTTTTGGACGGCCGAGACCGCTTGCACCACAGCCGGATTAACCTGATTGTTATTACCGGCGATCGTTCCATCCACATCGACAACGATTAAGCGAATATCCACAGTCTTTTCCCATTCAACGGTCAACAGTTAATAGTTTGCCACTTCCCCTCTCAAAAAGGGCAAGAATTAAGTAGTCAGTTAACTATCGGGTAAATCTTGGTATTCAGTTAAAGCGTTGATAAAAAAGAAGTCTCCCCAAATTAAACCCGTATCATAGATTTGGCTGGGTCGAATCGATGCGGGATGATGATAACAACCATGACGCAATAGACTCATCTCTGGGGCGGTTTCATCGGGAAAATACTGAAAAGAAGTCAGATTCAAGAGAATATTATCGATCGCCTCTCGATAGGTTCCATAACTAGGATCACTGCTGGGTAAAGCTTTTAATAAGCGAATCATCCCCGCCACAGCGATCGCTGCTGCCGAAGAATCCTTTTCCGTAGCGGCATTTTTTTGCAAGGCATAATCAAAATCCCAAGGGGGAATAAAATCTCCGGCGCGTCTTTGTCCACCAGGCCAACGATCGGGCAAATTTTCCAGATAATAATTAATGGCAGCCTTGGCAATGGTTAACATTTCCGGATCGCCAGTGTAAATATAGGCCGTCGTGGCAGCATAAATAAACCAAGCTTGACCCCGGGACCAAGTGCTATCATCGCGCCAGCCCTGTTTTCCCTCATTAAATAAGAAATTTCTATAGGTGGGAGAGTTGACATTTTGATCAAAATAGCCTCTTTGCCAAGTTCCCGTTTTACC
>NZ_JASJFG010000591.1:0-8216 GCF_030065375.1 Microcystis sp. M49636_WE2
GGGTAATTTTCACACTTAATCCTAAACTAGCCACGTTGAAAAAGTATTTATTATTTACCCAACCTAGATCGATATATTTTAAATTACCTTCCGCAATAATTCGACAGGCTTCGGCAATAGAATTCGGTATCCCTAAAGTCCTGGCTAAATCATTAGCCGTTCCCAAAGGTATAATGCCTAGGGGCAGTTGAGTTTCTACCAACACATCCACCATAGCATTAAGAGTCCCATCGCCACCACCGACGATAACTAAATCAATATTAGAGCGATATTTTTCCATCAAAAAAGGTATATCTTCTACCTTTTTCAAAGGGACGCTGATAATTTCAAAATCCCAATGATTGAGCAGATCGACAGTTTGAGCAAAGTTTTCTTTACCCTTGCGCGAGTGACGATTGATTAGCAGTAAAGCTCTTTTAGTCATAGGTAAGTTTCTCAGTAGCATCAATATCTGAAGATAGACCAACACCAGCTTTTTGAGAGATTGTATATAGACTTGGCCGCAACCCGAGCCACCAAAGCCTTGTAGGGACTGAAAACAGTTGGTTTTCCCACAAGCTGGTGATGGGATTTGAACCCGCGACCGGCTGATTACAAATCAGCTGCTCTACCACTGAGCTACACCAGCATTTTTTACCAACCCATTATAACATAAATAGGGTCTGCTGAAAAAGTTTTTCGTGGGGGCAGGGTGTGGGGTGTAGGGTTTTACCCATTTTCAGGGAAAAAGTGCCTAAATTTCCCCCCCGATCACCCCAAAGTCTGGCACTTTTTGATGGGAAAAAAGTCTAAAATTCTTATCCAACAAGGTTTTTAGATTTATTCAGCAGACCCTAAATAGACCAAGTGGTCACTGAGCCTTGTCGAAGTGTGGATATTTTTTCTTGTCGAGCATATTCATCACCCTGCTTTCCTTCCCCAGTCAGCTGCCCGGAGACTAGGGACCGATACACAGACATTCAATGAGTCAAAAGGGATGACCAATAATTAGTTATCACTGACCATTGACCGTTTAATAAGAGCCAGATTAATCCCCCTATTCCGAAGAGAATAGTCAAGACATAAAATTGTGATTGACCGGAAACATTATACTTTAAGGCACTGCCGCTAAAAATCGTCGCTAAACTGACCAAATTAACCAGACCATCAATAATATAACGATCGAGCCAAGCGGTAATTTTGGACAGGCTGCCCACCGCCAAAACCACGGTAAACTGATAGATGCGATCGAGATAAAAGTCATAAGCGAACAAATCTTGCAGGAATCGCAGTATTAACCCGGTTGGTCTGGCCCAAGCTCGTCTTAACTCTACCATTGACCCGATAACTAGGCCAATTACTCCAGAGGCCATCAGTAAGGGAAAACCCCAGACAATAGTGAAACTCCGGTTATTAAGGAGGGGATTGGTGAAAGATAGCCAAAAATCCCAACGTAGGGGAATAATCGGGGCCAATAAAACGATTAAAATCAATGATACCATGGGCAAAGCCATTGGCCAAGCCACTTCCGGGGTGCGATGGGTTTTACTTTGGGTTTGTCCCAAAAAGACTAAACGAAAGACCCGAGTAAGATTGACGATGCTAAGACAATTAACAAAGATTAAAACCGCTAATAACCACCAAGGAATCGCCCATTCGCCACTTAACCACCGTTTTAACGTCCAAAACATCCCTAGGGGCATTAAAACCGTCATCCCCGCGGAACCTCCTAAAAAAGCCGTGGTCGTGGCTGGCATTCTTGACCAAATTCCCCCCATTTCCGTGATATTTTGGTTACTGGTGGTGAGAATTAATGCTCCTGCGCTCATAAACAATAAGGCTTTTGCCACCGCATGGGAGAATAAAATTAGTAAAGCGATATCCACATGACCTAATCCCACCGCCACAAAGACCAAACCGAGATAGGCACTGGTGGAGTGGGATAAAGCGCGTTTAATATCAATTTGGGACAAGGCCATCAGAGAAGTCCCAATGGCCGTCATTGTCCCCAACACTATTAAAACATTGGCAGCGATCGGAGATAGGGTAAACACCGGCTGCAGCTTAATTAAAACATAGGCCCCCGCCGAAACCACGATCGAATTCCGCAGGATTCCGGCTGGATTTGGTCCCTCCATCGCCTCATCTAGCCACAAATTCAGGGGAAATTGGGCGCATTTACCCGTTGGACCAGCAATAAGGGCTAATCCTAACAAAGTCGCCGTCAGAGGCGGTACAGGGTTATTTACCGCCCAATTTTCTAACTGAGAAAAACTCAATCCCTCTCCGTAACTGGACAGAGCCACCAAACCCATCAATAAAATAATATCGCCGACGCGCTTGGTTAAAAAGGCATCTCGGGCTGCGGTTACTACCAAAGGTTGGGCATACCAAAAACCGACGAGGAGATAGGTAGAGACTGTTAACATCTCTAGGAAAGCGTAACTGAATAGTAGGGAGTCACTCAGGGCAATTCCCCCCAAAGCTGCCTCAAAAAAGCCCATTAAGCCATAAAATCTCGCCAAAGACCAATCCTTTTCCATGTAGCCAAGGGCATAGATTTGGGCCAAGAGACTGACGAGGGTAATCACTTCCAGCGTCCCCAAACTGACGGGAGAAAGTTCGATCGAAAGAGATAAACTAAGATCGGCCACTTTTACCCATTCAAAAGCCAGTTTAATCGTCTCTCGATGCCAAATTTGATTAAAAGCGATCGTTCCGTGTATTAACCCTAAGACGGTCATCAATAGATTAATATAAGCCGCCGGCCGCGGACCGGTGCGACTAATAATGCCTAAAGACCAAGGTAGGGTTAAAATCGAACCAATTAAGCCATAAATGGGAATTAACCAGCAAGTGTCAAGGAATAAATCTTTCATTCGGGGGGTTATTCAGTTATCAGTTATCAGTTATCAGTGATCAGGTTTAAGTTTTAAGTTATCAGGTTTAGGTTTTCAATTTTCAACAAATTTAGGCTCTTTCACTGGTTACTGATTACTGATCACTGATCAACGGCCATAAAAAACCAATACTCGATCGAGAAGGGAGCGAGTTTAGTCAATTTAGTTATTTTACAGTTAATCCCGCGATCAGGCTAAATGCGCTGTAATAAAGATTTACCGTGGGAATCGGTGCTACAGGTGGCGAATAATTGATATTGACGACTAAGAGCGAGTGCTTGTTCGGTTTCCCGTTGACTCGGTAGCCAGGGTTTGGGATTGCCGTAGGCATAAAAGGCCTCAATACCATCAATACCCAATTCTACCGCCGCCGCTACTAAATCGGCTGCGGGGCGATGGTAACGAAAGGGATGGGCGAGAACCACTAGGGCCCCCGCTTGCTGTAAACTGTTAATGACTCTAGAGGCCAAAGCTAGATCTCCTTCCGGTTTGGCTCTTTGCAGATAGGGAGTCAAAACGGTATGAGTAGGATCGAAACCATAGCCAAGAATATGCACTTCTGTCTCTAAGAGATTCGCCGTAATTTCTACCCCTGTCCAGAGATGGGGTAGAGAACTCTTTAAATGCTGATTTTCCAGCCAAATTTGGGCTTGTCGATAACCTTCGATCGAGTGATGATCAGTAATTGCTAATCCTTTTAGTCCGATATCTAACGCTTGTCTCATCAAGTCTTGGGGACTCATTTGACCATCGGAACAATGGGTGTGGAGATGGAAATTGTAATGGTAGGGACAACTATCATAGCCGACATTTGCCCACACCGCTTTCAGGGCGAGGGTATCTTGAGCTAGGGGTGGAATTGTAGCAGAAACGACCATGCAGTATTGAGGAAATTTCCCAAAGATTACAAATTGTTAACAATCAGCATAGCAAATACCAAAAAAAATTGGGTAGCTGCTGTTACCACTAATACTAAATCCTCTTTCAAAGGTGTGGGGAAGTGGGGAAGTAGGGAAGTGGGGAAATGGGGAAATTAGCCGAACGTGCAGAGATGATGCCCAATCCCGTCATACTTGATCATTACCTGCTGGAAAAAGCTGTATCTATCGGTTGTTAGGAAATCTTTAGGAGATTTGGCTTGAATTTAGACGTCAATAACTTGACATTTCATCTGGCCGAGGTTATAACTAAACTAGAGTGCGTAGTCTACGTACTTTGCCCTAATAAAAAGTAACAAACCACTTAAAATGATCACAAACATCTCTAGACGACTAACCACTGGCGCTCTTGCTATCGCTGGCAGCGTTGCCGCTTTCGGCTTTGCCGGTGCTGCCCCCGCCCAAGCGCAGGCGGAGTGTTCTCTACCATTAGGACAATTGTTTTCTAGTTTCAAGAGTACTCCTTGCCGGGTGGGAGACAAGTTGTTTACATTCATAGACGCATCTCCAGCGTCTGGTCCCATAAATAACGGGGTTCTTCTCATAGATCAACTCGTGTCATCGACGGTAGACAGACACACCTTCAACTATAGACCAACTCCTGCTCTAATGCAATCTTCAGGTACTTTCATCATAGACTACACGATCGAGATCGTTGATGACCCCGCCACTCCCGGCGAAAATGAACTTTTGACGAAGATGTTCAAAGAATTCAGTATTGGCTATGATGCAACTGGCGCAGGTAACTTTGGTATCTCTACGGAGAAGAAAGTTTGGTCAGATAGTATCAATGGGGCGGGTTTGATCGGAAGTTCGATGGCTTCGACCGCGTTGGGTTCTTCTGGTAACGTAGTTACAGTTCCGTCAAACCTCAAGAAACTTTTCGTCAGAGACACTTTCAGTGTCTCTGATACCAGGGGTTCCCTTAACAGTGTCACCAACGACTTCACACAAACAACAAAATCAATTGACATCCCCGAACCCTCTGCTATCCTCGGTATCTTAGCCGTTGCTGGTGTTGGTGCTTTCGCTCGTCGCAAGATCTAGTCACTGCCATTAGAGCAAAAATAATGGAAAAAATAAGCGTTAAAGTCAAACTTAACGCATTTTTTCTTGTCTAGAGACGGGAGTGGGGAGTCTGAGCATTTGTATTAAAATATCCATTGACATCCTCCCCGACGTAAACGAGCGGTGATTCCTCACCACGCCACCTTTTTAGGATGGTCGTTGAATGGGGTTGACGCTTCACAGGATACTGCTACCTTAGCGGTAGTCTTACGCTTTCCGACCCGTCCGTTTTGATTGTCCGAATGCCGGACGGCCACTTTGAACAAGTCGAGAAAATCTCCTGTTCAACCTTATTTCCTAGAAAGTTTTACTCGTTCAAGGCCGAATTTGACTTCTTTTCTGAACGAAACCCCCTACTATCTGTGGTCAAGGTTCAGTTTTTAGCTTGGTTATCGCTTTTTCCATTGTAGCTTAAAGCCGTCCTAAAAGGACGGGGTTTCAATCCGAGGATTTGCGATGATACAATAAAGTTAGGCCAAAATGCGATCGCAAGAGATAAAGCATGGTTCAAGCACCCATCGAACCCCAACTTTTCTATCCTGACTCCGACGGTAAACCTATGGCCGACAACACAGTTCAATATCGCTGGATTGTTCGCTTGGTTGCCAATCTCAGGTATTTATTTAAGGAGCAAACCGTCTTTGTCGCCGGAGATTTGCTCTGGTATCCCCAGCAGGTAACTGTACCACCCGCTCCCCGTCAAGCTCCCGATGCCATGGTAGTTTTCGGCCGTCCACCTGGTGAGCGCGGCAGCTATAAACAATGGGAAGAAGACAATATTGCCCCCCAGGTAGTGTTTGAAATCCTCTCTCCGAGCAATAGTGCCAGGGAAATGCTCAAAAAGCAGTCTTTCTATCGGGAGCATGGGGTATTAGAAATGTTTTTCTATGACCCAGACTCCCATGATTTCTGGGGATTGGTACGGGCCAATCAGCAAGAGGATTTTTTCCCAGTAACGGCCTTGAATTTTCCTTGGACTTCCCCAATCCTAGGGATTCGGTTTGAGATGTTTGAAGAGGGTTTAGAGGTCTTTTATCCCAATGGGGAACGATTTAAAGACCCTGAAACCCTCTTTGAGGAACGCAACCAAGCACAACAAGAACGCAACCAAGCACAACAAGAACGCGACCAAGCACAACAAGAACGCGATCGCGCTTTTGCCCGATTACGCGAATTGGGCATTGATCCGACACAGTTGTGACTATAATTAATCTTCAGCGGAGATGCCGTCATCTTCCACCACCGCTTCGGTGATAGGAGAGGGGGGAATTTCCGTTAAGGGAGATAAATCGGCAGGGGGGGCCACCACGCGATCGAGTTTTAGGGTTAAATAACGAATAACCTCATCACTTAAACGCATGGCCCGTTCCATGGGGGCGACTTGTTTGCCGCTGGCCTGATAATTCATCTGCACATAGACACCATCATTGAGTTTTTTGATGGGATAGGCCAGACGTTTTTTACCCCACACCTTAACTTGAATGTCTGTGGCGCTGTGTTCGGTAATCAGAGTCCGATAACGTTCCACTTGTTGCTGAACGACTTCTTCCCCTAAATCGGGACGGAGAATGTAAAGAGTTTCGTAGTTATTGCTCATCTCAGAATCCTTATGGACTAGAAGGCTTCTTTGTCAAGGCCAAGAGTCAATTGATTTTAATAACTCTCTAGCTTTTAATAAAGAAGCAAGGATATATGATCATACTACTATCCGAGAGTCGATCGCTAGTCATTCCCAGAAAAATATGGCGCAACGCTATGTACGAGTGAAACATCGTCAAGGACAAATCTTCTACGGACTGTTACAGTTAAACCGTAGCGTTGCCGTCTTTGATGCCCCTCCCTGGCAAGGAGGGCAACTAACCAAGCTAGAATTAGAACCTGATAGCTACCAACTATTAGCCCCCTGTTTCCCGTCGAAAATTATTGCCGTGGGCAAAAATTACCGCGCCCACGCCGCCGAGATGGGAACACCTGTACCGGAAGAACCGCTTTTATTTCTCAAGCCACCGACGACAATTATCGCCGACGGTGAAACTATTTTTTATCCGCCCCAATCGGAAAGAGTGGATTATGAGGGAGAATTGGCATTAATTATGGGAGAAACCGCCAAAAACTGCACCACAGCCCAGGCCAGAAGTAAAATCTGGGGTTATACTATTGCTAACGATGTCACCGCTAGGGATTTACAGAAAAAAGATAGCCAATGGACGCGGGCGAAAGGATTTGACAGTTTTTGTCCCCTCGGCCCCTGGATTGTCCGGGAATTGAGTATCGGGGCCCAATTAACCACTTTTCTCAATGATGGCAGCGAACCCAAACAAAGCAGTTATCTCAGTGATATGGTCTTTCCCCCCGATGTCTTGGTGGCTTATATCTCCCAAGTGATGACCCTGCTGCCGGGGGATGTAATTTTAACGGGAACTCCCGAAGGAATCGGACCGCTGCAGGTGGGGGATAAGGTTCGGGTGGAAATAGAAGGCATCGGGGTTTTGGAAAATAGCGTCATGGCAGCAGAAATCGATTAACGATAATTAACAATCCTAGCGAATACGGCGGGGTCTAGACTCGCCCCACCGACTAAAGCCCCGTTTATCTGCGATTGAGCCATAATTTCATCGATATTATCGGGTTTTACCGAACCACCGTACTGAATGGTTACTTCGGGATTGTCTAATTGTTGCCGAATCAAACCGATAACCCGATTAGCTTCCTCGCTTTCGCAGGTTTCCCCGGTGCCAATCGCCCAGATGGGTTCGTAGGCGATAACGAGGTTTTTTTGGTCAACATTGACTAAACCTGCTTGAATTTGCTTGATAATTACCTTTTCCGTTTCTCCAGCATCTCTTTGGGCTTTACTTTCTCCCACACAGATAATCGGGATTAAACCTTGTTTTTGGGCAGATATGACCCTTAAATTGACGGTTTCATCGGTTTCGCCGAAATATTGCCGGCGTTCACTGTGACCGATAACCACATAGTGAACCCCAATTTCGGTTAACATATCCGCCGAGATTTCGCCCGTATAAGCCCCCGATTTTTCCCAGTGGACATTTTGCGCCCCTAAGCGAATACGACCACCGTGGAGGGTTTTAGAGAGGACAGCTAAAGCTGTGAAAGGCGCACAAAGAACTACTTCTCGGTCGTCCGGGGTTTCCTCTAGATGGGATTTAAAATCTTGCAAAAACTCCAGAGCTTCTCTCTGGGTTTTGTGCATTTTCCAGTTACCTGCAATAACAACTTTCGGCACAGCTTAATTAATTTAGTAGATTTGATAATTTATGGTACATTTTACTGTAAGCCTTTTTGTTACCCTAAGCAAGATCACCGATAA
>NZ_JASJFG010000318.1:0-7688 GCF_030065375.1 Microcystis sp. M49636_WE2
AAAAATCTCGCTGTTTCAGTTGTCTTTCGTTATAATAAATAGTCAAATTGCCCGAGGCATAGTAATCGTTTCTATCTTGCCAGAGCCAATCAAGACAAGATAATAATAAAATAATTTGTTGTAAATGCAGATCACTTTCCAAGGGTGGTTCATCACTCCATAAATCGGTGGGAGGACAGACAATATCGTTAGCAATATCTAGGGTTGTCATCGTTTATAAACCCATTGAGTCAATTTGGGGTGATTCTAGCAACAAGCCACAATCAATACAATTATATTATAAGTCCGATCGTTTTGCTTGGGGTACATCTCATTTTTGTAAATCGACTAAGTTGCGATTTTTAAGGGGAAACTTTCTCCTAAAATCGGCCGTTACTTTCGGTTTTATCACTCAATCCAAGCTTTTGGGGGGTAGAACCCCCCAAACCCCTAGGGTTGATTCATAGTAGGGTTGATTCATGAATCAACCCTACCGCGCATTAGTTTTTCGGTGAGATGCTTACACGCGATTGTTCATATTTTTGTACCAATTTAAGAGTCACTGATAATTGCTAATTGTCGGTATTTCTGCAAATATAGGATGCATTCCTTAATCTTCCGCTCGGACCTAGGGAGATTTTTGTCAAGTCTGAACTCGAATTAGTTAACAATTTGGTGAAGGTGAATCAACGAGAGCCGTTAATCTTTATTAAGGGGGATTTGCCCTCAATTCCCTTAGTTGAAGGACTTATAAAAACCAGAAAAAAGCAACTAAAATAACAGTGAGAGTGGCGGCAAAAATGAGAGCGTATTCAATTTTTTGATTGATAATACCAATAACCATGACTACGGTAATTGCCAAAAGAAACACACCGATATAGACTAGATATTGACTACCTGAATTAACTAAATTATTATTTAAAGTCGGTGTGGGTGTGGGAGTTTGTAGAATTGTTGATGAGAGACTAATCGTGGAGGTAATGAACATAAATATTTATGACTACCATAGAACTAATTTTATACAGTAAACCAGACTGTCATCTTTGCGAAGGGTTGCTAGAAAAACTAGAAAAAATCCGTCAACCAGAGTGGCAGTTAGAAATTAGGGACATTACCAGTCGAGAGGATTGGTTTAACGCTTATCAGTACGAAATCCCCGTCCTCTGTCAAAAACTAGCCACGGGGGAAAAAATCCTTCCTCGTCTTTCCCCCCGGGCAAATGCCGAACAATTGGCCCGTCTTTTAGCCAATAATTTAACCTAGGGGCTAATTAGGGTTTGCTTAATAAATCTAAAAACCTTGTTGGATAAGACTTTTAGACTTTTTTTCCCTCAAAAAGTGCCAGCCATTGCGGGGATCGGGGGCAAAATTCAGCTACTTTTTCCCTGAAAATTAGGTAATTGACCACCTGAAAATGGGTAAAACCCCACACCCCACACCCCACACCCCACACCCTACCCCCACGAAAAACTTTTTGCCGCAAACCCTAATTACCCGGACTAGGAATAACGACCGGACTAGGAGAGGGAGAAGATTGGGCGACCGGTTGCGGTTTGGCTGGGGGTTGAGTTTGATACCATTTAAAGTGTTGGTAGGCCGTGCGCGATATTTGTTGAATCAGAGTCCTAGCGTTACTATCATTGTGGGGACGTTTGACCATCACTGCTCCTAGATAGCGTTTCCCGTTGGGCATATCAATAATCCCCGCATCCGCTAACATCGAGCCAATATCACCGGTTTTATGGGCAATATCGGCGGATTTCTCGATACCTTGGGGCAGCAGGGTGCGAGTGCGCGTTTCCTGCATAATATTCAATAGACGATCTCGGGAACGTAAACTGAGTAATTCCCCTTGATTAACTTTTCCTAAGATTGTCACCAAATCTCTCGGACTTGTGGTATTGGTTCCTTCCAAATCAGGTAAAGGGTTATTAATTACCGTACTGGTCAAACCCCAAGCTTGAAAACGCTGATTAAGAGCCTTTTTGCCTCCCATGCGCTTAATTAACATATTAGTAGCGGTATTATCGCTAATTACGTTCATTTTAGTGGCGGTTTCTAGGGCAGTATAGGTTTTATTCGCTCCTAGATACTGCATATCCCCGGACCCACTGGCCAGGACATCCTTAGTGGCCACAAGGGTTTCATCGAGACGAATTTTCCCCGCGTCCACATCCTCAAAAAAGGCCACCAGAATCGGGATTTTAATCGTACTAGCGGCGGCAAAAATAGTATCTCCGCGAAAATTAGCGTAAGCACCGTTATCGAGGTCAATAAATAAAGCTCCCGCCTGTAATTTCGGATATTTGACCGCTAAAGCCTGTAATTTCTGGTTGAGGCTGCTGAGATTTTCGTTTAAAACTAACGTGGTCGGTTTCGGGGTGACGGGTTGGGGAGTCGGGGAATTAGTAGCGGTGGGTTTTGGGTGTAGGGGTAATTTGCTCGGATCCACCACCGTTAAAACCGTACCAGCGATCGCACCTAAACCGACACCAAGGATAGAGAAGCGAAGAACCTGAAGGAGAAAAGAGGCGATTAGGTTAGGTTTACGCTGTTTTTGCGACTTTTTAACTGGTAAAGACCTTTTTTTATTGTTTGAGTCCATAGACTTAGGGGACCCAGGGCCGGATTGGACTTTAGTGGGACGACGAGTTACTTGACGAGTCACGGTTTTCCTCAAGGGTATCCAGATTTATTATCGATCGCTAGGAGAATTTTTTTTCTTGCCCTTGAGACTATCAAGACCGAGAAAAAGTTGCCCGATACTTTCAATATGACCGATAATACCCCGCAGCAGGGCTAATTCCTCCACTGTGGGCCGGGCCCGATGATAAAATTGCCGGAATTTCTCCATCCTAGCGGCGGCGGTGTGGGGGTAAAGATAGCCAATTTTGAGCAAAAAGCTCTCTAAGTGCTGATAATAGCCTTCTAGAGCCTCAAAAGTGGCATTAGGGAGCGTTTCTACCGGGGGTTCGAGCCTATTTTCCCTTGCCATTTGGTACAGTTCGTAGGAGCAAACCGCCACCGCTTGGGCCAGATTAAGGGAGGAATATTGAGGATTAGCGGGAATACCGACAAAACGCTGGGCGTGGTTCAGTTCGCTGTTACTTAAACCCCGGTCTTCTGGCCCGAAAATTAGGGCCGATTCCAGGTTAGGGGTGAGTAACCAGGGTAAGGCGGTCCGGGGTGTTTCGAGGGGAGTATTCAGGTGACGGGGTTTCGAGGTGGTGGCAATGATGCGATGACAACCCTGCAAAGCTTCCCCAAGGGTGGCTACCTGTGAACAGTTTTCTAGGACTTCAATCCCGTGTACTGCCATGCGTCGCGCTTCTTCTGCAAGGATATCACAGGCAGGATTGACGATAATTAAGCGACTTAAGCCCATATTCCGCATAATTCTGGCGGTGGAACCCACATTTAAGGCTCCGGCTGGTTCAACTAAAATAATTCTCAGGCGATCGAGTGGGGAACTCTGATTATTTTCATCTACACTCATAGATAAGGCGCAGTTTTTGACTTTTTAATTTTAATCATGGCACGTCAGGTCTCGAAGTCCGATCTTCCCAGTAAAATTTGTCCCGTTTGCGGTTTATCCTTTACTTGGCGCAAAAAGTGGCAAAACTGTTGGCATGAGGTCAAATACTGTTCAGAACGCTGTCGTCGTCGCAAGTCCTCGGCCAATCAGTAAAAAGCCGAGAATTTTAACTATCAAATAGGCACTCTTGCAAAGGGCAATTTTTAGCTGAGGACTTAGATGGGTAATTAATTTTGCTTGGGTACTCTATTAGCTTTTAATTTTACGGTTAATTTAGTAAGCTGATACTTGACTAAATTAAATTTTTCTTAAGAGAATCTCAATGCACATTGCCTGGTTAGGAAAAAAATCTCCTTTTTGCGGTAACGTTACCTATGGGCGAGAAGTGACTAATTCCCTGCTCGATCGAGATTATCAAGTCAGTTTTCTGCATTTTTCTTCCGAAAAACCCACCGTAAGCGATTGGCCCGACTTTTACGACGAAATCACCCTGCCACGTCTCTATAGTTCCCAAGTCTATACTATTCCCACCCTGAAATCGAGTCGGGTTCTACAGGATAAACTCAGGGAACTGAAACCCGATCTAGTTCATGCGTCCTTACCCCTGTCTCCCCTCGATTTTCTGCTACCAGAAATTTGTGAGTCTTTAGATTTGCCTCTGGTGGCGACTTTTCACCCGGCTTTTGATAGTAAAATTCGCAATCTCATCTCCAGTACCCAATTATTAACCTACCAACTACACGCCCCTTTTTTAGCTAATTACGATAAGGTAATTATTTTTTCCACCTCTCAACGGGATTTTTTAGTTAAATTGGGAGTTCCCGAAGAAAAATTAGCAATTATTCCCAATGGGGTTGATGTTAATAAGTATTGTCCAGGACTATCGAATATTAAAGCTCAATATAATGCCGATTGTTTATTTGTTTATCTCGGTCGGATCATGCCGGAGAAAAATGTAGAATCTTTATTGAAAGCTTGGAAAAAAACCAATTTAGGGAGTAGATGCAAACTGCTCATTGTTGGCGATGGTCCGTTAACTCCTTCCCTCAAACCTTTTTATGGAGAAGAAGATGGTATTATCTGGTTAGGTTTTATCGGCGATGAAAATAAACGAATTGAAATTTTGCGCGGGGTTGACGGCTTTATTTTACCCTCATTAGTGGAAGGTTTATCGATTTCCCTCTTGGAAGCGATGGCCTGTGGTGTTGCTTGTCTGGCTACGGATGTGGGTGCCGATGGGGAAGTGTTAAAAGGTGCGGGAATAGTTCTAGATACTAAAGGACTAATTACCCAATTAAAAACTCTCTTGCCCGTCTTACGAGATCATCCCGAATTAACAACAATTTTAGGACAAAAAGCCCGTCAAAGAGTTTTAGACTCTTACACTCTCAGCAAAAATATCGATCGCTTACAGTTAGTTTATCAAGAAGTGTTAGCCAAAAAACAATCTTCTCTTAGCTACTTTCACTAAGGAATTTATATGACGATTGCCCGGACAATTTGCTTGGGATTTATTGCGGTAATTTTAGCGGGAACTTCCCTGTTGATGTTGCCTGTTTCTACCACTAGCGGCACTTGGAATGACCCAATTGTTGCCCTGTTTACCTCCACTTCTGCTGTCTGTGTTACGGGTTTAGCAGTAGTAGATACAGGGACTTATTTTTCTTTTTGGGGTCAATTATTTATTGCTTTATTAGTGCAAGTGGGAGGTTTGGGATATATGACCACTACCACTTTTTTAATGTTATTAATTGGGCGAAAATTTGACCTGAGACAGAAGTTAGCAATTCAAGAATCCTTCGATCGACCTTTCCTGCAAGGTAGTCAAAGTTTAATGAAATCAGTGATTGCTACTACTCTAGTTTTTGAGTTAACAGCAACTCTTGTTATGTTAACTGTCTTCGCCCAAAAGTATGATTTTAGATATGCGGTGTGGTTATCTTTATTCCATAGTATTAGTGCCTGGAATAATGCGGGTTTTGGCTTGTTTAAAGATAATTTGATGTCCTATCAGTCTTCAATTATTATTAACTTATCTATCACAGGATTGATCATTTTTGGAGGTATCGGTTATCAGGTAATTATCGAGTTTTACACTTGGTTTATTCATCGCTTTCAATATAAACGAAAAGGCTTTGTTTTTTCCCTTAACTATAAAGTTGCTATCAGCACAACTATATTTTTATTAGTGATAGGAACCTTGGCTTTTTTACTTACTGAACAGGGAAACACTGACACTTTGGCTAATTTATCAATTAAAGATAAATTGCTGGCCGCTTGGTTCCAATCGGTAACATCGAGAACAGCAGGATTTAATACCATTGATATTGGTAAAATTTCCGTAGAAGGTTTATCAATTACCATGGCTTTGATGTTTATTGGTGCCAGTCCTAGCGGTACAGGGGGAGGTATTAAAACCACAACTTTTAGGATTTTATATAACTGTACTCGCTCGGTTTTAAGAGGTCGTGAAGAAGTGACTCTCTATCAAAGGCGCATTCCTATGCCGTTAATTTTAAAGTCAATGGCCGTGGTTTTTGGTTCGGTTATAGCGATTATTATCTCCACCCTAGCTATCTCATTTGTGGAGACAGATTTTCAAATGATTCAACTGTTTTTTGAGGTGGTTTCTGCCTTTGGAACTGTCGGCTTATCTATGGGGATAACCGCCTCTTTATCGCCGATTTCTAAGTTAATCATTGTTTTTATGATGTATCTGGGACGGGTGGGAGTTATACTTTTAATAGCGGCTATTATCGGCGATCCGAAACCAACAGTTATTAATTACCCCGAAGAAAACCTTTTAGTGGGATAATTAATAAGTAGGTAAGTGTTAAAAACTCTCAGATACCCCCGCCTATCGCTTACAGGTGTAGGTTTATTACAAAGAGGTGAGCAGTCACCTACTCATGCTGAGAAAACCAAGCTAGAGATTTAGAGGAGCATCGTGAAAGACAATGCTAAACAACAAATATCTCAAGCAGTGGTCGTGCATAGAATCAGAACATCTGCCCCATTTGTCAATACCGCAAGCTATCGGATTGGCAACTTGGAGTTTTGGCATGGTCATGACCAAATCGAGCAGTTTGACTCAGGTGTCGAGGTTGATTGCGGCAGTCAACGAGGAAAAACCCAACACAGTCAGGCAGAGACTGAAAGAATGGTATGAGTCTTGGAAAGCGAAAAAAGGAGAAAAGCGCAGCACTCTTGAGATAAGCAGTTGTTTTGCACCTTTGTTAGTGTGGGTCATCAGTTTACTGCCTATAACTATAGAAAGAATCGCCCTAGCACTGGACGCGACCACTATTGGCAGTCTCGAAGGGTTCCGCTTCCAGACGTGCGAGGTCATTCTGTTATTCTGACTTCCTCTCCCGACGAGCGGCTACTGACGACCGACTCCTAACCCCACCAACAAACTTTTTGCCGCAAAGCCTAATTATGTCTGATTTACGTCAATACGCTCCAGCAACAGAACGCAATCGTCAGCCGATTTTAGAAGTTCTCAGCCAATTTTTACCAAAGACTGGGAATATCCTAGAAATATCTAGCGGCACGGGTGAACACGCTGTTTTTTTTGCTCCTCGTCTTGCTCCTTGTCGTTGGATTCCCTCGGATTGTCACCCTCTGGCTCTAGATAGTATTCGCAGTTGGTGCGATTATTGTCCTAGTTCCAATCTCGCTCACCCCCTATTTATCGATGTTCATCAGTCAGTTTGGGCGGTAGAGACGGAAAATATCGTCATTAATGCCATTGTTAATATTAATATGATTCATATCGCTCCTTGGTCCGCTTGTTTAGCTTTAATGGCAGGAGCGAGTCGCCTTCTCAGTCCGGGGGAAATTCTCTATCTTTATGGTCCCTATAAACGACAGGGAAAACATACTTCTCCTAGTAATGAAAGCTTTGATTTTTCTCTCCGTTCTCAAAACTCTGCTTGGGGAGTTAGGAATTTAGAAGATGTGGTGCAAGCAGCGAGCGATCGAGGTTTACAATTGTTAGAAGTAATTCCTATGCCCGCTAATAATCTCTCGGTTTTATTTGCCTTAACATAAGTGGTTAGGTGTTAAAAACTGTCAGATGCCCCCTTATTAAGGGGGATCCCCCCGCCTATCGGCACCCCCCTTATCAAGGGGGGATCCCCCCGCCTATCGGCACCCCCCTTATCAAGGGGGG
>NZ_JASJFG010000354.1:0-4752 GCF_030065375.1 Microcystis sp. M49636_WE2
CGACAACTCAAGGAAGTGGGAATTCAAGCCACGGTTGTGGCCTGTGTGGGGGTTGCGGCACCTTTTGCGGCAGGTACGGCCGGGTTAATGCTCGTCTTTCATGTGGCGGCTATCCCGGCGATTTTTGCAGGGGCTGCCTTGACAGCAACCAGTATCGGTATTACCTCGAAGGTGTTGTCCGAGTTAGGTCAACTCAAATCCAAAGAAGGGCAAATTATTGTCGGTGCAGCGGTGATCGATGATGTCCTTGGTATTATTGTTCTGGCTGTGGTCGCTAGTTTGGCCAAAACTGGTGAGATTGATGTGGTCAATGTTATTTACCTAATCGTCAGTGCCACGGCCTTTTTGATCGGATCAATTTTGTTGGGAGGTATTTTTAACAAAAGTTTTGTGGCGATCGTGGAGCGGCTGAAAACTCGGGGAAATATTGTTATTCCCGCATTTGTCTTCGCTTTCTTTATGGCATTTTTGGGCAATGCTATTCATCTTGAAGCGATTTTAGGGGCCTTTGCCGCCGGTTTGGTTCTTGATGAAACCGATACCCGCAACGAGTTGGATGAGTTGATCAAACCGATCGCCGATTTGCTTGTACCGATTTTCTTTGTGACGGTGGGAGCGCGTGCCGATCTCGGTGTTTTAAACCCAACGGTACCGGAGAATCGGGCTGGACTTTTGATCGCTGTCTTTTTGATGGTTGTGGCGATTATCGGTAAACTGGTGACGGGCTGGGCAGTTTTTGGCATATCCGGAATCAATCGCCTCGCCATCGGTGTGGGCATGATTCCCCGGGGTGAGGTGGGTCTAGTTTTTGCTGGGATTGGTTCGGCCAGCGGAATTTTGGATAAGCCTTTAGAGGTGTCGATTATTATTATGGTAATCCTGACCACTTTCCTCGCTCCTCCCTTCCTCAGAGTCGCTTTTGGTAAGACGGAAGCTGTTCCCGAAACCCTGGAAGGCAAGGAGCCGGCTAATCCTATTCCTTAATTTTGCGGGTAAAATCTGATTTTTTAGACGAGGCTGAAGCATTTTCAGCCTTTTTTGTCAGTTATCAGCTTCTGAATGCAACGGGCAAAAGAGAGAATCTGGCAATTCTCCTACCTAAAAAGAAGGTTATAAACTAAGCACATCAAAGCTTTTCGTTCAACCAATTAGGTTTTAGATTCGGCTCTTGTTATCAGTTTACTGTTTACTGTTTACCGATCACTGAAAAAGCTTGCCAACCCCGATGAATAACCCCCCCGATAGTCCATTCAATTACACAGAGGCTTTTATTGCTCTAGGAACGAGTAATTTTGATCGCTCGGTGCAGTTTTATCGTCAACTGTTGCAGCAGGAACCAAGCCCCTACCTTGCCGCCGTTTATGCGGAATTTAGGCTGATTAACCTTAAATTAGGTCTTTTTTGCCATAAAGAGTCCCACAGAGAGGAATTTGGCGATTCTAGGGGCAGTGGCATGAGCATTTGTTTCGAGGTGGAGAGTCTCGAAAAAGCGATCGAGCATTGGAGCGAAATCGGCTATGGTGCTAGGGGAGAAATTAGCCAGGCTTCCCACGGCAGGGAAATCTACATCTATGATCCGGATGGTAATCGTTTAATTTTCCATCAATCCACCGCTAAAACCAATCCTTTCAGGTAGGAACCTTCCGAGTGATAGATACTGGTGGGATGGTCCGCCGGTTGGCTTAAACGTGCTAAAATTCGCACTGGGCGAGCCGATTCAATAGCGGCAGCCATGACAGCCCCCTGAAAATGTTCTTCGTTAACCACTTGGGAACAGGAAAAGGTGAAAATAATACCTTGGGGGCGAATTTTCTGGAAAGCTTGCTGATTTAATCTTTTATAAGCCATAACCGCCTGATGACGGGATTGGATACTTTTGGCAAAAGCGGGGGGATCGAGGACAATCAGATCGTAATCCTCCTGACAGTCGCGCAGAAAGTTAAAAACATCGGTGCTGTAGGATTGATGGGGAACTTCGCTGAGATTATTCAGGGCGATATTTTTTTCGGTAAGATCGATCGCACCGTGGGAACTATCAACGGAATGGACTAGGGCAGCCCCCGCTTGCATAGCATAGACGGAAAAGCCGCCAGAATAAGAAAAAGTGTTTA
Organism: Microcystis sp. M49636_WE2; assembly: GCF_030065375.1. Lineage (NCBI taxonomy): Bacteria > Bacillati > Cyanobacteriota > Cyanophyceae > Chroococcales > Microcystaceae > Microcystis > Microcystis sp. M49636_WE2. The sequence goes on from NZ_JASJFG010000354.1 coordinate 2,112, forward strand.
AAACCCGTTTATTCTGACAATATTGGGCTAATAAAGCTCTATTTTCTCTTTGATCGAGGAAAAATCCCGTTTTTTGTCCCTTTTCCCAATCAATAATAAAGCGATGGCCGGACTCTAACACCTCATCGCTGGTTTTTTGACCAAATAAGTATTTATTCTCGGAAGTATGGGCGCTTTTCGCTAAAACTGCGGCACTTTTATCGTAAACTGCCCGTAAATTGTCAGCGTAGATAGTTTTCAGACAATCGACAATCAGATCGAGACGTTGGTATAAAGCTAAGGAATAAGCTTGAATAACCGCCGTGCCATTGTACCAATCGACGATTAAACTAGGTAAACCGTCTCCTTCAGCGTTAATTAAGCGATAACAGTTAGTTTTCGGGTTATCCACTAAACCGATTTGTTGCCGCAGCTGATAGGCATTCTGGAATTTTTCGAGAAATAATTGAGCAATATCGCTGACTTTTTGGAAAGAAAGAATTTTAACGGCAATATTGCTAGGATTATACAGTCCAGTGGCTAGATATTCGCCTCGATCGCTATAAACCTCAACGATAGCACCCTCTTTGACTTCTCCCGCCATCTCTTTAATCGCCCCGGAAAATATCCAAGGATGGAATCGTTTAACAGCATCAATTTTATGGTTTTTCAGGATAATTTTGGCTAAATCTGGCATGGATAAAGAATCAGGGTTGATAGCTGACGGCTACTAGATAATTCTATTATCCCCTGCTGGCAGCACAAAACCATGGTTTGTTATCCCTCGATCGAGTGGCATCAAAGCAAGTCGCCACAATCGAGGGATAATCATACTAAATCCTTTGAGTATAGGCTACATATCAGGACAGGCAAAAGGCAAGAGGCACTCATGCAAAACGGAGAATAAATAATCAGTTTTTAATAACCAGATTTAGTATCAGAGGGAATTCTCGCCTATAATAAGTTAGATTTTAGCGATAGTCCCTCGACAAATGCCAAGAAAAAGTGATGTTGCCGGTGGTTTAAGTTTATGGTTTCAGCGTTTGGGGGCTGCCGGTTTGTTAGCGGGACAAACTTTTTTACATATTCTTAATGGCAAAATCCACCGGCGTAATACTCTGGAACAAATGAGTATTGTGGGGCCAGAATCCTTGACAATTGCCCTAATTACTGCTGCTTTTGTGGGTATGGTTTTCACTATTCAGGTAGCCAGAGAATTTATTTTTTTTGGGGCGGGTAGTTTTGTTGGGGGAGTCCTTTCCTTGGCTTTAACAAGAGAATTAGCCCCGGTTTTAACCGCGGTGGTGGTGGCGGGGAGAGTTGGCTCGGCTTTTGCCGCCGAAATTGGTACAATGCGAGTAACAGAACAAATTGACGCTTTATATATTTTAAAAACCGATCCGATCGATTATTTGGTCATTCCCCGGGTGATTGCCTGTAGTTTAATGTTACCGCTGCTCACTATTATCTCTTTAGTCACGGGATTACTCGGTGGTTTATTTATTTCCGATAGTCTTTACGGTATTTCCTATTCCCTATTCTTACAATCAGCCCAAAATTTTCTGGAAACATGGGATTTAATTAGTTCTATGTTAAAGTCCCTAATTTTTGGGGTTTTAATTGCTATTATCGGTTGCAGTTGGGGTTTAACCACCACCGGCGGTGCTAAAGGAGTTGGTCAATCTACTACCACGGCTGTGGTAACTTCTTTGTTAGCGATTTTTGTGGCTAATTTTTTCCTCTCTTGGCTGATGTTTCAAGGGACAGGCAATGCGGAGCTAGGCTAAGACAGTAATCAGTAATCAGTAATCAGTGCCAAGAAAACGGCAATTTTCTACTTAATACCGCTCACTAAAAACTCAAATCTGATCACCGATTACTGATAATTGTCTATTCTCAAGATTAGGATTTGTTCAAGGGATTGAGAGTGAGACAAGTTTTAATTAATTCCTCCACTCCCAGGACTGGATAAATAGGGACTCCTAACTGATTAATAACAGTTTCTAGGGTGAAATCATCTAAAAATACCGCTTCCCCATGCTTGAGCATTAGGGAGGGTAATAAAACCCCATCCCCAAGATTTTTACCTTGTAATCCTTTGAGAATATCTTGCCCGGTTAATAAACCCGTAACCGTGATTTCCTGTCCCCAATAATCACTATTTAAAGCCACTAATTCCACGGTTAAACCCTGCACCTTATTTAACTGTTTAACTAGGGGTTGAAAAGCTTGTTCTACCGCATTTCCCACCACCCATACCAACCGTCTAGAGGGAGTAATTTGAGCAGGTAATAACTTCTTGGCTGTCTTCTGAAACTCCCTAATAAATTGACGAATCGAGCCAACTCCGTTACCGATTTGGGGATAGTCTTCGTAGTGAGATTGAGGTGGTAAATCGACTCGGGCAATTAAAAACCATTCATCGGCTAACCATACCACATTACTGCCCAATTCTTGACAAAATTGTTTCTGTAAAGTTTGGACTTGTTCGATCACTTCTCGCGCTTTTTCTTGGCTAACGGGAATTAATTCATCTTCTTGGGGACGAAAGCGGGTTAATCCCACGGGAACTACGGCAATCGACTCCACACAGGGAATATCTCCCCGATGAAAAGAAACCAGATCTAACAGGGTTCTTTCGAGATGAATTCCATCATTAATA
>NZ_JASJFG010000048.1:0-3361 GCF_030065375.1 Microcystis sp. M49636_WE2
CAGCTAATAAAACCGCCTGAATTTGGTTATTTAACCATTTTCAGGACAGTACAACTTATTTTCTACTGTCATGATACTGAAAAAACCCACCCCAACACAAGCATCGGCTTTAAGGGATAATCCACGCCTAGGGATGCTCCAACTCAGCGATAATCGTCTCGTACAAGCTTTCTTTGACTGGCTAACAGGCTACTACCTTGCTCCCCCTCTCTGGAAAAGCACACCCTCCTTAGAATTACTCTATGGCATACTCCAGTATATAGGAGGATTAGCGATCGCTCTTAGCCACTGGCAATTAATACCCCTAGGATGGGTGCTATCCGTAGCTGGAGCGGCTCAATTGCAAGAAATAGCCCACTTTTGCGCCCATAATGCTTTTTTCCCTCAATATCCCACTTATAACCATCTTTTAGGTTGTTTACTTACCTTAATTACTGGGAAAAAGCCCTTTCCATTGTTCAAAAAAGATCACCTATTAATTCACCACCCGCCGAAAAACCTAGCTACCATGAATGACAAAGGGAATACCCCCTACCTAGTAGAAGATTTAGGTTTTGAATTTGCCCAAGAAGAGGCCTTCTATTGGCAAAATTTGGGCAAGTTATTACTCTCTCCCAAGTTTTACGGAGAAACCTTCCTTGCTCGCCTGACTAATCTCCTTAAAGCTCCCATTAACTACCAAATAGCTACCCTGATTGTGCTTTTCTTGGCCTCTGTTTGTGCGGGTTTAACCCATTCTTGTTTAATCTGCTTACTCTGGGCGGTATTTACCCAACTCGGAACCTATGCAGCCGCACTCTTGCAACAGCTACCGGAGCATAATTGGGCCTATGAAGCCGATGATAATGAGGGAGCTAAATCTCAGGTAATTGGTAAATCTTTTGCCCTATATCTGGGTGCTTATCCTCCGCGCTCAGACCACTGGTTAGAGTGGTTAAAATGGTACATAGAATTAGTAGGAGCAGTCTTTATTCGGCTGACCATCCTTCCAGTTAGCCTAGGGGCGCACTGTGTTCACCATGCTACAACAAACGATAACAACTGGGCTAATCAACTATACACCCTAAGAGCTTTTCAGACTGGCTCGGTGAAAGGATGGCAGCGTTATCGATTCCTTGAGGTTTGGGGATACCGAAACTCCTTAAACTACGTCTTTGTCGGTTTTAGTTTAAGGGGAAAAAGCTAAATTAAACTCGGTGTGCAACTATATTTTTAGTCTTGATTTACAACAAGGCTTTCAGAAATCAGCAGAGATAAAGTATCCTCTGGAACCCTGATTCTGTCGTTTTTAGTTGCACATCGCGTTAAATTAACCTAATTCTATACTCTCTCGCAAGAGTACAAGAGCGACTATCTCAACAATCTGTTATTGGCTCTCCCAGGTTTGGTGGGTAAAATGTATTCTAAGATACATTACTCCTAGCGAGGGAGTGGAGCGAACCACAAAGACACAAAGGACACAAAGATCGATCCTGTGTAAGTTAAACTTATCACACAGAACCTAGAAGAGCCTGTTATTTTTCGTGCTGTTCGTAAGCTGAGACAATTTTTTGTACTAGGGGATGACGCACCACATCGGCCCGGGATAGGTAACAAAAAGCGATCCCTTCTACTGATTTGAGGATTTTTTGAGCGGCAATTAACCCCGATTCTTGCTGTTGCGGTAAATCGGTTTGGGTGACATCTCCAGTTACTACCATGCGCGAACCGAATCCCAAGCGAGTTAAGACCATTTTTAACTGTGCTGGGGTGGTATTTTGGGCCTCATCAACGATAACAAAAGCATTAGCTAGGGTTCGTCCCCGCATATAAGCTAAGGGAGCGATTTCGATTTTACCCCGTTCCATCAGGTCGGGAATTTTGGATGCTTCGATAAATTCGTATAAAGCATCGTAGAGGGGACGCAAAAAAGGATCGACTTTTTGCTGTAAATCCCCCGGGAGAAAGCCTAATTTTTCCCCCGCTTCCACGGCCGGCCGGGTGAGGATAATCCGTTCTACTTTATCTTCTAATAAAGCTTGTACGGCTAAAACGGCGGCTAAAAAGGTTTTCCCCGTGCCAGCAGGTCCAATACAAAAGGTGATATCGTGACTTTGAATCGCTTGGATATATTGACGCTGACGGAAGGTTTTTGCCCGAATTAGCTCCCCGCGACGGGTACGGGCGAGAATATCCTGCTGTAGTTCTTTATACTCGCTAGAACGCCCCGTATCGAGGGCATGGATAGCGGTCATAATATCGGCTTCGGCGATTAACTTGGCCTCTTGCCATAAAATACTTAAGGAGCGCACAATCGCTGTGGCACGCTCCACCGGGGTTGGTTGTCCCCCAATCCGCAATTCCATGCCTCTGAGGACTAAATTCGCCCCAGTTTGCCTGGCTATCAATTTGAGGTTAGCTTCTTGATGACCCGCTAAAGCGATCGCACTTTCTGAACTGGGGAATTGAATCGTTTGCCAAGTTTCCGTCATGCTCGGGGCTAAATTATCCTTTGGCTGTTTCTACCACTTTAGCAAAAGCGACGGGATCGAGGACAGCTAATTGGGCCAACATTTTCCGATTCAGGAGGATATTAGCTTTCTTTAATTGTCCGGTTAGTTGGCTGTAACTGATGCCCTGTTGACGAGCAGCGGCGTTAATGCGGGTAATCCAAAGACGACGAAAATCGCGTTTACGTTTGCGACGGTCTCTATAGGCATTCCGCAAGGCCTTCATTACCTGTTGGTTAGCGGTACGGAATAAGCGCGAGTGGGAACCGCGAAAACCTTTGGCTAATTTGAGAACTTTTTTGCGTCGCTTGCGGGCGACATTCCCCCGTTTTACTCTAGACATGATAATCCTTTAGACGATTTTTCTGGAAAATTTACAAATAGGGCAACATTAAGCGCACTTCCTTCTCGTCGCGCTCGTGTACCAGGGTAATCTGGGACAAACGACGGCGCTTGCGTTCGGCACTCTTATGATCGAGTAGATGATTTTTGAAGGCTTTGCGACGTTTGATTTTTTTGCCGCTTCCCGTGGCCTCAAATCGTTTGGCCGCCGCCTTTCGCGTTTTTAGCTTGGGCATAAACTCCCTTTTATTAAATCGACACAATCACTAATACTATCACAAATAGAGGACTTTGGGCAAGAAGTGGACCCAAGATTCCTGCTCTTATCCCGACTTTGGCCAGGTCTGTGCTTGGGAATTAAATCAATCGGGAATTTTCCCCTTCCTTTCGATCGAATCGCTAAGATCCAGATAATGTCTCGCGTTAACACGCATCTGGAGAAGTTATGGCTAAAACCCTACTAGAACAATTACGCCAATTTACAGTGGTTGTTGCCGATACCGGCGATATCCAAGCGATCGAAGCTTTTA
>NZ_JASJFG010000273.1:0-3365 GCF_030065375.1 Microcystis sp. M49636_WE2
TATGTTTTCAGATGAGAGTGCTGGATAAAACTCGTTTGATCCGCACACTGGGACAACTGAGTCCCGAAATAATTGCCCAATTGGAAGAAGTGGTTTTGCTAACCTTAGGATACGAGTCCTAAATGTGGAATTAAATGGAATTCTTATGAGTATAGGCTACATATCAGGACAGGCACTCATGCAAAAGACGAAAGGGGGAATAGATAATCAGTCTTTAATAAACGGATTTAGTATAAAATGTCAAAAATTAAAAGTCCCTTGCGTTATCCGGGGGGGAAATCCCGGGCAATTAAGCAAATTCTGCCGCAAATTCCTGTCAATATTAGGGAATATCGAGAACCTTTTTTTGGTGGGGGTTCTGTATTTTTTGCTGTTAAGCAACTCTTTGGACAGCAAATAAAAACCTATTGGATTAATGACTTAAATTATGATTTATATTGTTTCTGGCAATGCGCTCAAGAAAATATTGAGTTATTGGTAGCAAAAATAACAGAAATTAAACAGAAATATGATAACGGAAGAGAATTATTTCAAGATTTGACAAGGGAAGATTTAAAGTTAACCGATTTTGAAAAAGCGGTGCGTTTTTTTATCTTAAATCGGATTACTTTTTCGGGAACAGTGGATTCGGGGGGTTATTCCCAAGCGGCTTTTACCAGTAGATTTACTGATTCATCAATTGCCAGATTAACTCAAATTGCGCCCCTATTAGCATCGGTAAAAATTACTAACCAAGACTACGAAGAATTATTATTTGCTGAGGGAAAAGAAGTTTTTATCTTCCTTGATCCCCCCTACTATAGTGCCACAAAATCCCGTTTATACGGTGTGAGAGGTAATTTACATACCAGCTTCGATCATCAACGTTTTGCCGATAATATGCGTCAATGTCAGGCTAAATGGTTAATTACCTACGATGATTGTCCAGAGATACGAAAACTCTTTGATTTTGCCCATATTATCGAGTGGAATCTTCAGTATGGCATGAATAATTATAAACAAGGACAGGCAGCGGCGGGGAGAGAATTAATGATCAAAAATTATTAGTGCGATGCCGATATATTCTATGCTATTAATCACAGCAAAAAAGCTGAATACTGACCAATGCCTGCAGCGGCAAAACTAAGGGGTTCAATCTAGACGCAGTTTACTGATAATTCTTTGACAATAGAGTTGAATTCCTTCTAACTTAGCTAGGGAAAATTTGGGTTTAATGGGAAGGATCAGTAAAGACATAAAACTCATCCGCAGCAAGCGATAAATAAGGATAGTTAAAGTCGTATGTTTTTCGAGACTGAGAAGATAACTATAGATATTATGAGTTAGTCTTAGATAACCATAGCGTCGGGTAATAGAAGATGGTTCATGAATAATTTTAATCTGATTGGTAACAACGACTAAATAGCCTTGATTTGCGTATCTTCGGGAAAAATCAAAGTCTTCGTAGTAGAGAAAGTAATCAGGATCGAAATGGGGACAAGTGGAAAAATTAGAGAAGTTAATTAATAAACTGCATCCCGTCACCCAGTCGGGAACAAGATAGGGTTTATCTCCATAGTCTAAGGATTCCTCTACTACGTTAATTGTGCCGATTTTGGCATTAAATTTTCCCCAACCAAACCAGATTTTACCATCCGGTTCGTAAATTTCTGTACCAGCGATGGCAACTTCCGGATATTGCTGAAAAAATTTGCTTGCTTTCTCCAGAGAGTCTGGTAATAAGTAAGCGTCGGGATTAACTAACCAAACGATAGCTTCTCTGTCTTGCTGATAAATCCAATTAAGTCCTAGATTACATCCTTTCCCAAATCCTAAATTTTCCCCCGCTTCAATAATCTTGACTCTTTGCGATGCTAAAGATTGGATATTTTTATCTTCAATGGAATTGTTAACAATGATGAGAGTAGCAGATAAGTCATCGTCGAGGGAAGCGATTAAACGCTTAATTAATTCCGCGCAATTGTAGTTAACCGTTAATAGATAAATCATTACAGATAAAAGTTAGGAGTCACTGGCAATTAACAATGGTTAGAGAATGGCTTTTCCGTGCTAATTACTTTTTTTGGAGACGACAGAGATTAAAGTTTTCGATTTTGGTGGGAAAGGGTTGACAATTTTGGAAGTCAATAACGAGATTTTCTTTAGCCAAATCTTCTACTATATCAGGGGATTTTTTATTAAAGTCCGTCTGGAGAATGTAGAGAGATTCTGGGGGAGTATTAGCAATAAATGTCTCGGCATTTTTTCGCATTAAAGTTCCTTCACTGACTCCCATATTTCCTCGCAATCGCACAAAACGAGTCGAGGCAGGAAAATGGGGAACTAGATAACCTGTTCCTTCATCTCCCCACATAACAATCGTGGAATTTTCGTAGGGTTTTAATGCTTGACTATCGATACCAAAATAATTATCTGACCATCCCATTCTCCACCAGTCTAAGGGTTTGACTGTAGCAGCAATTAAGGTAAAAATAGCGATAGAGATTATAAAAACTGTCCTTTTATGAGGATAAAGATAGGCAATAATCAGGATAATTAAAACCGGTGTGATTAACTCTAGAACCATCAGATAGCGATAAATAGAAAACCCCTTTAACCAGATCAGATAGGCACTACAATAAAAAGGTAGTAAAAATCTGAGAATAGGTAAATGGACTAAATTATTTTGTTGCTCTAGAGAACGGCGAGAGGTGTACTGATAAATAATTACTCCCAGAAGAATAACAATTAAAAGATAGGCAATAGCAAAACGAGTCTCTTTGAATTTTACCTCAGCCACTAGGGTTTGTTCCTGCACAAAATAAAAGGGATAAAATAACCATTGCCAAATGTCTTTAGGCAAAAACCGGGTATCTTGTAGGTTAAAATCTGTTTCGATGTAGGGAGATTGAAAAATTTTGTTGAAAAAGGGAAAAAGGGGATTAGCAAAATTAGTCCACATTAGGATTATCCAATAACCCATCGTCAAGGAAAATCCCACAGCCATAGAGAAAATTAAGGACAGAAGATTACGCAGCTTTTCCCTGATGGTATTGGTTAAAAAACTAATCGCCACGATTAAACTGATACTATACAATGCCGTGGTCAATTTTAATCCTGTTCCTAGTCCTAAAAGCAATCCTGCGAGAATTATAGTTTTAACCTTAACTGGTTGATTACGACCAAGACAAGCGATAATTAAAAATAATCCTGCCAAAACAAAAACACTGCTGGTACTATCGCCGATACTGGTTCCTAACTCTGATAGAAAAGCTGCCCCAAAAATACTGGTAATTGCTGCCGCTATGCTTAAAGTTATCTTGTATCTTTCGCAAACCTTATCGAAGGAGTGATAAGTGATTAAATGAACCAACCACTGATTTAAA
>NZ_JASJFG010000856.1:0-4341 GCF_030065375.1 Microcystis sp. M49636_WE2
AAGAGTTTTAGAAACCGGTAAAGCCGTTTATTTAGTTAATTTAAATTTATATCCCGCTAAAATCGAGTTTGACTATTTGCCAGAAAACACCCAAGGCTTAATCTGTCAACCCATCGGTAAGGAAGGGGTGTTAATTTTGGCGGCAAATGCGCCGCGCAGTTATACTAAACAAGATGAAATTTGGATCGAGGGAATTGCTGATAAATTAGCCAACACTTTCAGTCAGTTTTAGGCGATTTCAGTAAGATTTAAGAATTTGGTTAAGATGAGAGTAAGCAATTAGTGATCAACTTGTAGCTCAGGATTTTAACCGATGACTCAAACTGGTGAAACCGTTACCTATTCCCTTGAATCCGTCCTGACAAGGAGCGAGAGTAAAATCGATACTTTGCAAAGAGATGTGGATCAAAAAATAGATTACTTCCAGAGAGATGTGGATCAAAAATTTGGCACTTTCCAAAAAGATGTTAATGATTTAAAGGTGGAAACCGCAGTAATAAAAGGAGAGATTAAAACTCTCGCTCGGAAAGTCGAAGGGATGGATAAACGACTGGAAAAAGTCGAAGATAGTTATGCAATCATAGTTAGGGTTGGCTGAAAAAATCAGAGTTGACGGGAGACAGCTATCAGTTATCAGATGTTATTTTTCAGTTCACTGTTTACTGGACGGCTACGCCGTGCCTTTGGCAACACTGAAAAGCTCCCCACCTCCCAATTCATAATTTAGAATTTATAATTCCCACTTCCCACTTCCCCACCCAATCTAGGGAAGTTACACTTTCACCACGTTGCTAAAAGAGATTTTCAGGTAATCATCTTCCATCTTTGCTCCGGAAGGTTTCAGGGCTGCCAAAGCTTGGGGTAAGACTAAATTACGACGGTGATTACCAATGCGAATATTTAACTCGTCTCCAGTTTTATTTAGTTGTATTTGTTCCTTGGGTATACCTGGTAAATATAATTCCAGACTGTAATTATTTTCCTGTTGAACTACCCGAATGGTGTTTTCTTGGTAATAAACCTTAGTCGGATCTTCGTCGGCAAAAAGAGTTTCTTTCAGTCTTTCCAAAGCGGGTAAACCACACATTTCTTCGGAGTAGAGAGGAACTTCCTTAACCGGTAAAGGATGAAAATTATCGTAAATTTCCTGTTTATAAACCTGTTGATTTTCTTTCCAACGGGCAAAGAAAGGATCGGTTACTTTGTCGGGAATAATCCGATTAGCAATAATCAAATCGGTGGAAACATTATAGAGACTTAGATAGGCATGGGCGCGTAAAGACTCCTTAATCACCATTTTTTCGGGGTTTGTCACCAAACGTACCGAGGTTTGAGTATTATCGGTCAAAACCTTTTCTAAAGCCTCGATCTGCTCGTAAAACTCATAGGGAGCGTCCATAACTTCCTTGTCTGGTAGGGAAAAACCGGCGATCGGTCGAAATAAAGGTTCTACCAGTGGTCGCAATGCCATCGACATTCCCTGTAACGGTTTGTAAAATCTTCTCATGTACCAACCGCCCACTTCTGGCAAACTCAGCAATCGTAAAGCTGTACCCGTGGGTGCGGAATCGATAATCAACACATCATAAGTCCCTTCATCGTAGTGGCGCTTCATGCGAACTAAACCGAAAATCTCATCCATTCCGGGTAAAATCGCTAATTCTTCCGCTTGCACTCCATCTAAACCCCTAGCTTGCAATACCTGGGTAATGTAACGTTTTACTGCGCCCCAGTTGCCTTCTAACTCCATTAGTGCGTCTAATTCTGCCCCCCAAAGATGGGGGCGTACCAAACGAGGATCATGACCTAATTCGAGATCGAAACTGTCAGCGAGAGAGTGAGCAGGATCGGTGCTGAGAACTAGGGTTTTATAGCCAAGTTCGGCGCAGCGGAGTCCTGTAGCGGCGGCGACGGAGGTTTTACCCACGCCTCCTTTACCGGTCATGAGAATTACACGCATGGGGGCTGATTCTAAGAAAATTTACATTACTTATTCTCATTATGACGGGAAAGTTAACAAATTGAGGACAAGAATCAGCATTCTTGGCTAGAAAATTCCACTCCCCGACCATCAACCCGGGGAATTAGGCTCTGTTCAAAAAATTGCTGACAGCGATTTTCGGCATCGGCGACGAGAACTTTGGCAAAATGACCCTTTTCGAGAACTTCTTGCCTTGGACGTTGTTCGTAGGCATAGATAATCAAAATATCTCCGGGTTGACAGAGCAGAGCCGCACCGCCGTTGGGGCAAATTTCCCCGGTTTGGCCGGGAAAAACGTAGGTGGAAAAGCGCTTACCATTGCTAAGATTGACCACATCCACCTCTTCAAGGGGCAAAATACCGACCCGCTCGATCAATTCTCGATCGATAGTGATACTGCCGACATAATCGACGTTAGCCTCGCTGACGCGCACTCGATGGAGTTTGGCGTGCATTAATCGAATTGTTCCCATGTATTTTGTCCTATTTCCCCCAATTACTTCAATTATTATGCTCTCCCAGTGGGAATGTTTACTAAAAAATCTCGGTCAATGGCAAGGTTCTTTTACCCGTCTGTCTCCCCAAGGCGATCTGCTCGAAGATACCCCGACTTTGGTATCTTTGCAAGGCATTAATAATAATCGATCGATTCGTCAATTGGTCCGCCGTCTCTACAGCGATCGAGCGCCAGAAGATTTGATTTTAGAGTATAGTTCTCTCCATCAGGGTATTCTATTTAGCCAGACGGGAGCTTTTTGCCAAGGTTCTTTATATTTTAGTAGTTTTTCCTCACAATTTGGAGCAGAATTTGGGTTAATCTCCGGGGAAAGACGATTAAGAATCGTACAGTTATTTAATGAGCGCTGTGAGTTCGACCGCTTGACTTTAATTCGGGAAAAGTTGGCCGATTCTAGCTCCCCAGAAAGACCGATGTTAACGGTGGAGCAATTACTCGGTCAATGGCGGGGAGAAGCGGTGACAACGGGACGGGATTTTTATAATTCTGCTGCCTATTCTACCCATGTATCGATCGAGCGTCAGGGGGATAATTATCTCTCGCAAACTTTGACTTTTGGTGATAATCAAATTACTTCTAGCGCTCGTATCGAGGGACAAAGATTGTTGTTTGAAAATAGTCCGCTGCCGATTCAAATACTGCTGCTGCCCGATGGGTCTTCCTGTAATACACCTCTGAAAATTACTGCCGGTTATCCTTTTGTTTTAGAGGTGGGTTGGTTACTTTCTCCTACTCAAAGACAGCGCCTAATTCGTTCTTATAACGAGAAGGGAGAATGGACGGGTATTACTCTGGTGACGGAGGAAAAGGTGAATTGCTGATGGGGTGACAAAGAGGTTAGAGTTTAGACAGGGTATGGGGTGTGGGGTGTGGGGTGTAGGGAAAATCTCAGTCCAGACTGGGATGTCTGGTTTCAGTTGAAGAACGCTTCCAGAGCGAAAAACTGGCTTGTTCGGGGTTTCCTCCTTGGTAGAGTTCCTGTTTGGCTACAGGATTTTTCCCCACACCCTACCCCCTACACCCTACCCCCTGTCCACACTTCAAGCTGGTTGTCACCCCTTCAGGATATTTAACGATTTACCTTGAATTTTCCTTTTTTTGCTGGCATTATCGCCAAGGAGGTCGGGAAATCTATCTCTACAGGCCCAATTTCGCCGCTAAAGCGATCGCTACCGGGAAAATGCGATGTTCTTGCACTTGAATGCGTTCGTGGAGACTGGCCTCGGTATCATCCGGGAGAATGGGAACCACTGCTTGCATTAAAATTGGGCCGCTATCTACCTCCGCGCGAGCGATATGCACAGTACATCCGGTCACTTTTACCCCCGCAGCTAAAGCTTGTTCCACGGCACGCACACCCTTAAAACTGGGTAGTAAACTAGGATGGATATTGATCACGCGATCGGGAAAAGCATCCAGTAACACCGGGGTGACAATCCGCATCCAGCCAGCCATAATTACCCATTTTACCCCGTATTCCTGGAAAGTTTTGACCAGGGCCCGATCGAGTTCTTCTCTGGGTTTAAATTGACGATGATCGAGGAAAACCGCAGGGATATTGTAGTGATCGGCTTTTTCTTTTACCTTGGCATCGGGATTATTGTAGATGAGGACAGAAATCTGGGCATTGAGTTGTTTTTTGGCGATCGCTGCCGCCAAAACAGCAAAATTGGAACCACTACCAGAAGCCATCACTCCTAAGGAGAGGGTTTCCTCTAGGGGAATATCGGCCAAACTGAGATCGGGAGAAATTAAACTGGGGGAAATTGTCATCATATTTTATAAGCGAGTTCGAGTGCATTGCAAAAGCTATTGAGGCGATTCAGCAAAGCATTATAGTAAG
>NZ_JASJFG010000099.1:0-6623 GCF_030065375.1 Microcystis sp. M49636_WE2
GACTTTGGGATAGTAGGCAAGTTTATTATCCAATTTACCAAAACAGGTGCGATTAAGCAGGATAACAAAGTAAACCGCCGTTAAACCGGAAGCGATGATACAGAGAACCGTCTGCACGGGAAAACGGGAGAAACTACCCTGAAAAACGATAAATTCCGCCACAAATCCCACTAATCCGGGGATCCCAGCGCTGGCCATACCGGCGAGAATTAATAGAGCGCTAACCAGGGGTAAACCGCGAATTGGGTTCATTAAACCGTTTAAAACGTCTAAATCTCTAGTTCCGGCTTTGCGTTCGACGATGCCCACCAGATAGAATAAGAGGGCGAGAATGAGACCATGGCTAATCATTTGCGCGACGGCACCAAGGACGCTTAAACCCGTGCCGGCGGCGGCTGCTACCAGTATATAGCCCATGTGACCGATCGAACTGTAGGCCACCATGCGTTTAATGTCTTTTTGGGCAATAGCGCTCAAAGCACCGTAAATAACGCTAATAACGCCGACAATTGCCAGTCCGGGGGCGATTAAAGACCAAGTTTCCGGGAATAATTGCAGACCAAAGCGAACTAAGCCATAAGTACCGAGTTTAGCGAGGATACCACCTAATAAAATTGCTGTAGCGGGGGAAGCTTCCGTATAGGCATCCGGTAGCCAAGTATGGAGAGGTACGAGGGGGATTTTGATGCCAAATCCCACTAACAGCAGAGTTAAGAGCAGTAATTGGGTTTTTTGGGAGAAATCGGCGGTGGAGAGGGAGGAGTAGTCAAAAGTACCACCGTTGAGGAAACCTATGCCTAAAAATGCCGCTAGGACTAATAACCCAGAGACAGCAGTGTAGAGAAGGAATTTAATCGAAGCATAGCCACGTTTTTCGCCTCCCCAGATAGCAATCATCAGATAAAAGGGGATTAATTCTAGTTCATAGAAAACGATGAACAGCAGCAGGTTTTTGGCCATTAATGCCCCAGAAACCCCGGCGTTAATCAGGAGGATTAGGATGTAATAAAGTCGGGGACGCTCTATTTTTTCTTCGCTACTATAGATAGCTATTCCTGTCAAGAAACAGCTTAAAATAATTAACGGTAAGGACAAACCATCGACTCCGAGGTTATAACTTAAACCGATTGGTTTTGCCCATTCGCGGTATTCAGAAAATTGAAAGCCATTACTGGTTAAGTTATATTGAGTCAGCAGATATAAAGACCAAAGGAGGACGGCGGCAACAAAAAAGAGGGTAATTTGACGTAATTTTGCTGGGGCAAATTTATCGGGGAAAAGACCGACGATAATTGCTCCAATTATTGGCAACCAAAGCAGGGTACTGAGCATATTGGTATCGATCGAATTTATAATGACTGGGATGAGAAAAGGATTAGCCAAACGACACGATGACTAATCTAGAATTGACTAAATTAAACTCACTTTGCCGGTATCGAGATCGTAGTAGGCTCCAACAATTTTTAATTGTTTTTTATCTACTAAATCACCCATGACTGGGGACTTGCCTAATTTCTCTACTTGATAGACAACATTGGATTTAATGGCTCGCTCAAGTTTGTTAGAACCGGGTTGTTTTTCAGCCCGATCAACTCCCACCTGTAGGCCATCGATTAAACTACCGATTTGACCCGGGAAACGACCCCCTTCAATGGTGGCTTTTACCGCTCCACAACGAGAATGACCAAGGACAACAATTACCTTGGCTCCTAACACCAACGTGCCGAATTCAAGGCTACCAATTTCTTCGGAAGTGGCTAAATTTCCCGCTACCCGACAAACAAATAGATCTCCTAATCCGCGATCAAAAACGATTTCTGCCGGCACGCGAGAATCGGCACAGCCCAAAATTGCCGCAAAAGGGGCTTGACTTTCGGCCACTTCTGTGAGTCGAGCTTGATCGCGGTTAGGACTTTTTTTTCTTCGTTCCCAGAAACGTTGATTGCCTTCCATGAGCATAGTTAAGGCCTGGTCTGGGTTCAATCCTTGATTTTGAGCCGTTAGCCATGGCTGGGAATTAACGGCGGTTTGGGCGTTACTTTTGGACAACTGAGAACCCAAAACAGAGGCGGCTAGACTGGTTCCCAAAAAACCACCCCCATAACGGATTAATTGGCGACGAGAGGTATTGAACATAGGTAATTGTTTCCATTAATCAGGACAAATCCTATTGTCAGGGCCGGGGATGCTAAAGAAAAGCCTAAGTTATCAAATCTTTAACTGAAAACTAGAGAAATTTGTGATAGTAGGGGCCAGCAGATGATAATACCAATCAAAGCCACCCCCAAAATAATCGACAGAAAGTAAAATTGGGTCTGGCCCGAGACGTTATATTTCAAACTCTGACCACCAAAAACCGTGGCTAATCCCACCAGGTTAACGATGCCATCCACCAGAAAGGTATCGATCCAGTTAATAATTTGCGAGATTAATCCGACGACAAAAACGATGGTAACTTTATACAATTTGGCTGTATAAAGGTCGTTAGCAAAGAAATCTTGAAGGGCTTTCGGTTGAAAAACGATCGGTTTGGAGATATTTTCATTCAGATAAATATATGCTGCCGGAATTACGCCCCCAGCAGTGGAAAGCACCAAGAGAAAAGCCACTCCCAGATTTAAGTTACTTGGTAATAAATGCCATTGCGCTAATAAAATCGGCAGATGAAGGGCGAAACCCATGGTCACAGTCATGGGGATAACTAAGGGCCAAAGAGCTTCCGGAGAGCGCAGGGTCATCGGTTTGATTTTACCGCCAAAGAAAACGCAAAATTCTCTAGTGACACTAAAGGCAGTTAAGGCATTGACCAACAATAGCACTAATAACAGTAAACCACTGACTTCTGCGAGGCGATCGCCCATGCGGGCCAATGACCAAAAACCACCAAAGGGAGGCAGTGCGACTAAACTAGCGGCACCGACGAGATAACAAATGCCGGAAACGGGACGACGGGACCATAAACCGCCGTATTGGCTTAAATCTTGGCTGATATTATTCCAAACGATGTTACCCACCACCATGACTAACAGGGACATAGCGATCGCATAAGTAAAGAGTAACACTAAAGCTGTTTCCGTTTGTCCGGTGGCCACAGCGATAAAAATCAGTCCCATGTAGGCGCTGACGGAATAGGAAAGGGAGCGCTTGACATCGATCTGTGCGATCGCAATTAACCCCGCACCGATGGCAGTAACAGAGCCAACAATGATCATCACCTGTAAGGTTAAGGGCGATAATTGTAGCACCGGCTCTAATTTCACCAATAACCAAGCGCCAGTGGAAACGACGACGGTATTCCGCAGAATTGTCGCGGGCATCGGTCCTTCCATGGCCTCATCTAGCCATAAATGCAGGGGAAATTGAGCGCATTTGCCCATTGGACCTGCAATCAGGGCTAAACAGAGTAAATTAGCCACATTGGGGTTTAAATTGGCTGTAGCTGCCCATTCTGCTAATTGGTCAAAGTTCCAGGTTCCCGCCAGGGGTAAAAGGGCCACCACTCCCATCAACAGGATTAAATCGCCAATCCGTTTGGTTAGAAAAGCATCCCGCGCCCCCGTTACCACCAGAGATTGATTGAACCAGAAACCAATCAGTAGATAAGTGCCGAGGGTGAGAACTTCTAGCACACAATAGCTGAAAAATAGCGAATTACAGATAACTAGGGCGCACATACCCCCTTCAAAGAGGGCGACGAGAGAATAAAACCTTGCCCAACCCCAATCCATTTCTAGATAGGCGATCGCATATACCTGAGCGGCGAGGTTTAAGCCGGTAATTAGCAGTAAAGCCCCGATATTAACGGCCGAAATCTGCACATCTAAAGATATGCTTAAATCTGCGGCATTTAGCCAATTAAATGCTATAGATTGCGGCGGACGACCCCAAACGGCGAGCAAAGCAAAAAGGCTATGCAAAAAAGCCCAGCAGGTCATGATCAAGTTCAGATAACCGGCCGGTCGCGGGCCGGTTTGCCGGATAATACCGGGAGACCAGGGTAGAGCGAGAAGTGCGCCGGCGAAGGCATAAAGAGGTACCAACCAGATAGTCTGGCTGAAGGACTCGAACATATAACCACCTCAAGAAGAAAAATGATCCTGAATTAAAGTTTAAGGTTTAATGGCTCACTAATAAGCTGTCACCATTTTTTAACGGGGCATGAATGGGGATGGTTTGACTAGCTTCCAGCAGGTATTTTAAAAAAGCATCGGCAATCACGGAAAGTTGTTTTCCAGCCAGATAACAAACGTACCAATTGCGCTGAATTGGAAACTGTTCCACGTCGAGGATGGCTAATTCGCCGTTTTCCCCTTCCGAGATGAGAGTATGCTTAGATAGTACCGATATTCCCAAACCCCCAGAAATAGCCTGTTTAATCGCCTCGTTACTGCCTAATTCCAAGCGCACCTTTACCTTAATATCGTGGAGATTAAATAATTTTTGTACCGCTTGGCGGGTTCCAGATCCCGACTCGCGCATAATAAAAGGTTGATGGTTGAGGCACTCAAGGGGAAGATTTTTCTGGCCCACCAATGGATGATCTCGTCGCGCCACCACCACTAGGGGATTTTCTAGGAAAGACTGAGAACAAAGTTCCACTTCTTCCGGCGGTTGACTGAGAATATACAGGTCATCCTCGTTATTTAACATTCGCTCTTGCAGTTTCTGATGATTAGTCACTTGCAGGGCGATGTCAATACCGGGATACTGTTGACAGAATGCCCCTAGTAATCGCGGTACAAAGTATTTAGCGGTAGTAATTACGCCTAAAGTTAGCTTTCCCTGTCTAGTTCCCTTAATATCGGCCACTTTCATTTGAAAGTTGTCCAATTTCTTAAAAATCTCTTGACAGGTGAGCAGTAATTCCTGACCCGCTTCGGTTAAAAATAAACGTTTGCCAATTTGCTCGAATAGCGGTAAACCCACGGCTTTTGTGAGTTGTTTGACTTGGGTTGAGACGGTAGGTTGAGTGATAAATAACTCCTCGGCCGCCTTGGTAAAGCTACTGTGTCGAGCGGTAGCCTCGAAAACCCTTAACTGGTGCAGGGTTGCCTGTATCAAGTTCTTATCCTCTTCTCAATAACAACTATTTGTCACCATCAATCCTAACGCCTTTATAGATTCTAGTCAATTAACTTTTTGATAAATATAGACTCTACTAGATATAACCGCAGCTTAAGACCTTTTGTCAGCCATCAGCTTTTTTCTCCCTCCTCCCCTCTCCCCCTCTCCCCCACTCCCCCATTACCCCATTCTCCCCACTCCCCAATTCATAATTCATAATTCATAATTCATCATTCATAATTATCTTGCTACAATCAGAAAACAACCATCTATTAAAATTAAAAGACAATGGTTAGTTATCTTGATATTGACGACGATCTTCTTTTCCCAGATAGTGATGGTCAACCGATGGCAGATAATACCGAACAATATGAGTGGATTGTCAAAATTAAGGAGAATTTAGAAATTATCTTTGCCGATGACCCTAGGGTGTTTATTGCTGGAGATTTACTCTGGTATCCTCTGCGTTCTACTTTGGTTTCACCGGTTGCTCCCGATGTCATGGTAGCTTTTGGCCGTCCCAAAGGACGAAGGGGTTCCTATCGTCAATGGCAGGAGGAAAATATCGCTCCTCAAGTGGTTTTTGAAATTCTATCACCGAAGAATACAAAAGCAGAAATGAGTCGAAAATTAGAGTTTTATGACACATATAATGTAGAAGAATACTATTTATATAACCCGATGCGCTGTCGTTTACAAGGTTGGCAAAGACAGGGAGAAAATTTAAGAGAAATTATCCCCATCAATGACTGGATAAGTCCCCGCTTAGGTATGCGTTTTATCTGGGATAAATCTAGTTTAGAATTGTATCGTCCCGATGGAGAGAAATTTTTAACAACTGTTGAGTTAGAGTCTCAAATGCGTCAAGAAAAGAAACGCGCTGATAAAGAAAAGAAACGCGCTGATAAAGAAAAGAAACGTGCCGATAAAGAAAAAAAACGTGCGGATCGACTAGCGGAACGCTTACAGGCGTTAGGATTAACCTTAGAAGAAGAATAATACCATGCCATTACTTTGGAAAAATGGTATTTAGATTAAGTTTTTTCATAGGTTATTAGTAAACAATAATCAGTGAACTGATAACTGATAAGTAGGTAGGCGTTAAAAATTATCAGATGCCCCCCTTATTAAGGGGGGATTAAAGGGGGGACTAAGGGGGGATCGGCACCCCCCTTATCAAGGGGGGCAGGGGGGATCGAACCTAAAATCCATTTTTAATTTAATTATAACCAGCTACTTAATATTAGCCAATAGAACCCCCCAAAAGCTGGGATTGAGTGATAAAATCAGAAGTAATGCCCAATTTTAACGGTGATTTTCCCTTTAAAAATAACAACTTAGTAGAAGTTCTACAAAAAGTTGACAAATTTTAAAAATAGGGTGGATTACCTTCAAGATAACCACCCGAAAACTACCATTAATTATCTGTAATCAACCGGTATTTCTCATCCCTGCGGCAATACCATTAATCGTCATTAAAGCGCCCCTTAATAACTCCTCTTTAGAATAGCGGAAATGAATCACACCGGATTGAGCTTGACTATTGTATTGACGTAAAC
>NZ_JASJFG010000042.1:0-1000 GCF_030065375.1 Microcystis sp. M49636_WE2
CTCTCTGGGGGGTAAATCTGGTTCAAAATCTAGTAAATTAACTATTGCTGGTCGAGTGCGATAATCCTGAATAGGAAGACCTTGACGCAATTTTTCTAAAGCGTTTAGGTCTGGAATTCTTTCGACTTGTACCCAATAGGTGCGCGGATGAGCAAATTGACGATGACCTAAACGATGCTGTAATTGACCGTTATCTGTGAGTAATAATAATCCCTCGCTGTCCCTATCTAAACGACCGACTGAATAGATATTGGGGATAGGAATATAATCTTTTAGAGTCGAACGCCCATTTTCATCAGTAAACTGACATAATACCTCGTAGGGTTTATAAAAAAGGATATATTTATTCAAAGTAAAAAGTAGTCAGGAGATAGGAGTCAGGAGATAGGAGTCAGGATTACAGTAAACAGTGAAAAGAAAGCTCGGAACTTGCCACTTAATACTGTTCACCGAAAACTAAAATCTGATTACTGATTACTGATAACTGATTACTGATTACTGATTTAATCCCGTTGATGGGAGAATTGATAAGCACCGACAATCGAGAGAAGAATAGCGACGATTAATAAAATGGGGATAGCGAACCAAGGAAATTGATTTATATCGTAGGCTGCGGATCTTAATCCCAGACTAGCATAGGTGAGGGGCAAGGAATAAACAATAATTTTTAATGGCCAGGGTAAGGTTTGGGGATCGAAAAAAGTTGCTCCTAAAAAAGACATCGGCACGATTAAAAAGTTATTATACAGACCGACACTTTCGAGGGATGTAACTCGCAATCCGACAATTGCCCCTAAACCGGCAAAGACGGCACAATTTAAGATTAAAACTAATAAAAAGAGGGGATTGAGAAAACTGACAAATTTTCCTGTAAATAAGATAGCAACGAGAATCACTGATGCAGAAGTCATTACACCGCGCAAAATTCCCGCGAAAACTTTGCCTAAAAATAATGAGAGGGGATGGACGGGAAGTAATAATAATTCCTCGAAGGTTTTAC
>NZ_JASJFG010000677.1:0-1995 GCF_030065375.1 Microcystis sp. M49636_WE2
GAGAGTTTGTGGCAGTATGTCCAGACCTTAAGTCCCGAAACAATCGCCCAACTCTCGAAACCAGAATCCCAAGAGGTTTTCCAAGTGATGGAACGCAACATTATCGGACTTTTGGGCAACCTTCCTTCCGAACATTTCGGTGTCACTATCAGTACCAGTCGCGAACATCTGGGCCGGTTATTGGCCTCGGCAATGATGAGTGGTTACTTTCTCCGCAATGCTGAACAGAGAATGAATTTTGAAAGATCCCTCGCTACTCTCCAGAGCGGTTCTAGCGATTTTTGAAGTTGAGCGGTAGTTAGGTTAGTTGGAAAGGGAAAAAGAAGCAATCGGTAATCAGCTATCAGTTGTCCATTTTTAGTTGTCTTTTATTGCATTAGTTAGCCATATAACTTTTATCTGACTAATAACTGATAACTGATAACTGATTAAAGACAATTTTGCTGCCAGATTAGCTCTTTTTCGATTCCCTGTTTTTCTCCGGGGGGTACAGTTCTTTCCCGCATAATATAAAGTTGCAGGGATTTAATCTGTTGATCACTACTGTGCTGCTGATTCCAGTTTTGACAGAGATACTGACCAAACTCTCCATAAACTGACCGACCGATAGCTCGATTAAGATTAATAAAATATTGTCGCCACTGCATGGTTTTATACAAACGATTGCGATCGCTTTCCGTGGGTTTATCCCAAATTACCGGCTGTCCTTCTCTAAATATATCTACCGTGGAACCATCGGCTAATTGACTGACTGCCACAAACCAAGCATCATCCCGGGGCGGACCAGGAGCAAAAATAGTCCAATATTGGTCTAAACGGGTAACTCTTGCCAAAATATCAATTGTATTAAAAGTACGACGGGTGAGCAAGCGATCGAGGGATTGAACTAAAGGTGTATTTAAATCGCCCCTATCGACCGATTGCCGGACAAAACTGCGTAAATTCCAGATACTGGCCAAAAATAAGAAGAAAACTACCAAAACATTTAAAGGTAAAGAGGATTTAATCGTCAGGGGACGAAACTTGAGAGGTTTGGTGAAATTGCCCATAAAACGACGATGGGAGGCAATCCACTCATAAATTCTCGTTCCCAAGGCCATGAGGGGCGGTAAACGCAAAATTGGCGCTAAAAACCAGAAAATTGGCGAAAGACTGACAATATAAACCACTGCTGACCATTTAAACCGACGTTTTCCCTGCCAATCTTCCACCACCCAAGAATTTTGGGCTACCATATCCTCGTATATTGAGGGGTTATCCTGAGCGACTAACAGGGGAGTGCCTGGTAAAATAAGAAAAGTGCGGAGAAGATGAACAACTTTTTTGCAAAATCCACAATCTCGATCATAATTAATCCTTAAACCTTCTCTTTCTGGGTTTCTCATCCGTTTTTGTCCCCAATCCCAGACAAGACTAGGGATGATGGGCAACCAATGGGTAACACTCAAAAACGGGAAAATTCCCAGATGAAAACTGAGACCAAAACCGATATGTAAGAGAATAAACGAAAGAATAGCGACTATTTTAAAGAAACTATTGCGAAAGGGAATAAAAATTAGCAGTGGACCTACCCATTCAAAGATTAACGCTGAAAAGGTCAGGATTTTTAGTAATTCTGGCGGTAAAGATAGTAAGAAACCGGCAAAAGCAGTACCGTATTGATCGTAACTGAGAGAGTAATAAACAGCCGTACCATCGGGCCACCAAGTTTCACTTTTGGTTTTAAAGGCCGCTGACCACATATAGATGTAACACACCTGTATCATAAAAGCCACCGTGGCAGCCGAAACCACACGCTTGGGTAAGGGGTTGGGATTGGTGTTTAAGGCACTTTCCACGGAATAACAAGCACCGAGGGGTAAAAACATCGCCCAGAATAATACTGCCCGGATTACGTCATCGGCGGCAAATAGTAACAGGGGGTTGCGATGATGTAAAGAGACGATTAGCGCCCAAGTGGCGATCGTGGCTAAACGGGTATGATAGCCAATTAAA
>NZ_JASJFG010000935.1:0-9946 GCF_030065375.1 Microcystis sp. M49636_WE2
TCGATCGCTAGTTACTCTTTGTGTCCTTTGTGCCTTTGTGGTTCATCCTTCTCTTCTGGCAAATAGGGAATAATAAAATGTATTCAGTGATACATTTTACCCAACTAACCCAAGAGAGCCATTAGGATTTAGAAACTAACTTTACCTGCCTCGATTTTTCCTACCATTTTAACGGTACTATTATCATAAGCTGTGGCATTCATGGCGATATTGTCTTGATTGCCACTGTTGATAACTTGTTTAATTTGTTGTGCTAGGGTTTGGATTTCTTGGGCAAAATTGGTGTCTTTGAGCATTTCTACCTGTAAAAAAGGAACCACTTGCTGTTCAATCATCGCCTCGGATTTAGTTTGTTCGGCTGCCGCTAAAACCTTGGCTGCGGCCGGTTCCTTTTGTAACTTTTGCTTAATTTTTTGCCACAATTCTACACCTTTATCCATTGCTCCTTCCGTTAATTTACCGATAACAGCTTCAAAGGCGATTTTAGCGATTTCGGCGGCGGCTAATTCGGCTAACATAATTATTAATTGTGAGAATTTTTCGCCATTCTAGCACAACGGCAACAGCAGTTGTGGACGGTTTAAATGTTTGGTTGACTGTTCAAAAAGTAAAAAACAAAACTCTGATATCGTTGCCACAACAGGATTGAGATTAGAGCGAAGCGGACGCGCTGGTAAGCTAAGACATATTTAGGGTTTGCGGCAAAAAGTACGGGCGAAGCATTCGGATAGAAAATCTCCGGTTTCACCGATAGGTTATGCCCAAATGCTTCGCCCCTACAGGACGCGGGCCGATGAAGACGCAAAAATCTTGCACCTGTTTCGCTCGTAAAGCCACAAAACCCCTACCTTGCCTACATTTCACATTTATTCAGCAAACCCTATTTAAACTGCTTATTCTTAGATTAGCCGAATCTCCTCCAATTCCTTTACTGTTGCCTCTTGCCTCGTCTCAACAAGCAATTTAAATTACGAACAGCTTATTAATGCTTGAGCAGCCCTCAGAAGCCCTTTTATTGAAGCCCGTTATTCCCTAAAGTCGTTGACAATAAAGCTATAGACAAACTTAAACCGTTAGATTGCAAGAGTAGAAAAAGTAGTAAAATAGTTCAATACGCGTAAAACATGAACAAAACATGACTACTCTATTGCAAAAAGCATTCACAGAAATCCAGAAACTGCCAGAGCATCTTCAAGATGAACTTGCTCAACAATTGCTGGAAGATATTGAAGGTGAATTAAAATGGCAGAAAAGCCTTTCCAACGAGGATCTGGAATTGGGAGCTTTAATAACAATGGCACAGGAAGCTCTGATAGAAGAACAAGAGGGGAGAACAGAAGATAAAGGCTTTGGGGAAGAATGAAGTCATCCAGAACCAAGAGGTTTCGTCAACTTTTTCTAAGTTTGCCGCAAAGGGTACAAGAAACAGCCAAGAAAAATTACCAGATTTGGAAAGAAAATCCATTTCACCCCAGCCTAGAGTTCAAAGAGGTGAAACCAAGAGAAAAAATCTGGTCAGTCAGAGTCGGCATTGGATGGCGAGCATTAGGGATTAAGAATTCAAACGATGACTATAATCCTAGAGAAGATTTTTTTTTCCTATCACTGCATAGAAGGGATCAGCAACCATAATTCCTAACATTTGTAGGAAACTGGGGGTAGTAGCAGGACGAACGATCGCCTGTACTTCCCTAAATCCCGCCACCGATTTAAAATAGGATTTCACTAGGGCCACCCGGCCTAAATCGCTATTATCGCGCCAAGCAGCGATCGCTTTTTGGTAAAACATCCGATTGGAAAAACTGACCACCACCAGACCATTAGGCTTTAAAATGCGATACAGTTCCGCAAAAATCGCCTCTGGATACTGCAAATACTGCACCGACACCGTGATTAACACCGCATCAAAAGAACTATCCCCTAGGGGCAATTTTGGCTGTGCATTGAGGTCCTGGACAAAATAACTATGCAAGCGGGGATTTTTGGCTAACTCCTCCCCATTCATCCCGTGACCTTCGATATGCTCAAATTCCATCTCCTCCGGTAAATGGGACACCCAGCTGCTCATCAGGTCTAAAATGCGCGTATTCGGCGATAATATCTCTCGGTAGAGAGCGGTTAATCGATCGATAAAACCCTCATCCACGTGGGTGACGAAGCGGGGAAAAGCATAAAAATCGCTGTCTTTGGTCGGATCGAGTTTAGTTCTTTCTTCGGGTCGGAGCATTTTTGTCAAGTTAATTTTACTATTCTTAACATACCCCACAGACAGAAAAAAGGGTTAACCGAACTGGTCAACCCCTAGGCTTGGGAACGCGCTGTAAATCTTAGCTTTGAACGACTAGCTTAACGTTAGCGTTTTGCAGACCGCGCTGTTTCACTTCGGATAGGGTTTTGTTCACAGCGTATTTTTGGTTGATCGAGTTGATCAATTCGGTTTGATTGTGTTTTTTGGCTACACCCCAGAGGTCAGCGATTAAATCGAAACTGCCGTCGGTGTTGCGGGACCAACCGAGATCATATTCGCCATCGAGAACAGCAACGATGTCGGAGCGAACCCGTTGACCGTTGTAACCACGAACATCAGCTTCGGTTTTTACGCTAATGCCGAGGTCGCGGAGAGAAGCTTTGAGGATTTCGGCATCGGTGATTTTGGTCCGGAGAGTGCTAAAATGAGACATTGGAATTTCCTCTTTGTAGATAAGAATCAACAACAACAGATTGAGAGTTAAAGAGTGCCGCCAAGCGGCTTTGCGAGGCATTGCTAGTCCCTGAGAACTAGCCTTTCATCCCGTTGGGAGCGGGCGAAAGTCTGTTAGAACTCCAATCGCTGGTACTCAGCGACGGAGGCCGAAGCAGGTCGGGCGCGTTGTCTGGCCCAATCACGCAGGGCAGTTACCTGTTCGGTCATGGTGCGAGATAGGGGCAGAGTCGCCTTAATCGCCGCAATAATGTCCAATTGCGTGAATTCGCGATCTTGGGCGAAGGCCTCATACATGGCGGCAATCAGCGCCTGTTCTATTTCCGCACCGGAAAACCCATCGGATACCTTGGCTAACTGCTCCAAATCGAAGCGAGAAATGTCGGAGCGTCGTTTAGTCAGGTGAATATTAAAGATATCTTGTCTTTCTTCGGAATTGGGCAAATCGACAAAGAAGATTTCATCGAAGCGCCCCTTGCGGAGAAATTCCCCGGGTAGCCGTTCAATCCGGTTAGCTGTGGCCATGACGAAGACGGGCGAGGTTTTTTCCTGCATCCAAGTCAGGAAGGAGCCGAAGATGCGGCTAGAGGTTCCCCCATCGGAATCGGCGGATCCCGTGCCACCGGCAAAAGCTTTATCTAATTCATCGATGAAAAGAATGGCCGGAGAGATGGATTCGGCAGTTTTTAAGGCATTACGCAGGTTAGCCTCGGACCGTCCCACCATGGAACCATCGTAAACCCGTCCCATATCTAAGCGCAGGAGCGGTAAACTCCAGAGACGCGAGGTGGTTTTAGCGATTAAGGACTTACCACAGCCTGGTACTCCTAAAATTAGCATCCCTTTCGGTTGGGGGAGTCCGTAACCTCTGGCTCTTTCTGTAAAGGCATTTGAGCGCTGTTTTAACCATCTTTTTAATTCTTCCAGACCGCCGACGGCATTGATGGTCTCGTCCTCTTCAACGTATTCTAAAATTCCGTTGCGGCGAATCAGTTGTTTTTTCTCGGAAAGGACGATTTCTACCTCGTCTTCCGTGAGTTTGTTCGCTTTTACATAGGCTTTCCGGTAAACTTTTTCGGCTTCATCTTTGGTTAAGCCCAAGGCCGCTTTCAGGAGTTTTTCCCGGACCTCTGTGGTGGTACGACGATTTTGATTTTTGCCTAGGTGTTGCGAGAGTACCGTATCTAACTCTCCCATGTCCGGCAGGGGAAAATCTAGAACTACTACGTCTTTCTCTAGTTCTATGGGGACTTCTTGCAGGGGAGACATTAAAATAATGATTTTTTCGGTTCCTTTAAAGCTGGCGATCGCATCTCTTAACCAGCGATTGACCGGAGCGGAAGTGATGAACGGATGCAGGTCTTTGAAGATGTAGATGCCCGCTTCCCGTTGACGCAATACCCATTCGATCGCCGCTTCTGGAGATACGGTATTATGTTGACTGGTTTGGCGCGGTTGACCCAGTTCGATCATGCCGTGGGTAACAGTCCAGACAAACACCCGTCGATGTTGTGTATTTAGTTGGGCTATTTTGCTGATGGCTTCTTCCGCCCTTTCCTCCTCGGAGGTGACGAGGTAAATCAGGGGATACTGAGCCTTGACGAGAATTTCTAGCTCTTCTTTCATAACATCGACCCTATTTGTGGTAACGGTTTTGACCTTGGGCGGCTGATGGCTGTAGATGCCTTGTTCGGCTACTGAGAGTTTAGCAGGGAACTAAGGCTGCTTCTCCCTCTGCGGTTGCTTGGGCGCCGACGGGTTCGGGAACTTCGAGCGGGAACTCGTCGCCGACTATTCCGGGCTGGCGTTTGATCGACCTTAGCCGATCTTCTTTCATTACTAACGCGGCATCACACTCGGGACAGACATGAACCTGATAGGTTTTGCCATAGGCGGCGGCTTCGATTTCTTCTACCTTTTCGGGGTATTTTAGGTAGAAAGCGATCGCTTTTTCCACCAGACCTGACATCGATTCTTCATCGATCGCAGCCCTTATTTTTAGTTGACGATGGACTCCAGGGGGAAGGTACAGTGTGACTTTTTGCTTGTCTTGCATATCACTAAATTGGTTTACCCGGGTATGTGTCTCTACTATAACCACTGTCTTTCCCTCCTGTCAAGATGGTAAGCTGTTATAACGGCATAATTGTAACATTTCTTTACAATTGTTGGAGAAGTGGGGTGTGGGGTGTGGGGTGTGGGGTGTGGGGTGTGGGATGTGGGGTGTAGGGTGTGAGGAGATGGGAGATGGGAGAATAAATAAAAATAGTCTCCTCTCCTGCCTCGGAGCCTCCTGATTGACAATTGGCCAATTTTGTGATCCGCGTGGGCATTTCAGGTGATACCAGTCAATCAGAATAGTTACGAAATCTTAACAGTTGGTCGATTCTTGCTTAACAATTGAGATGGCAAATTCCACTCAAATATTCCTGAATCGCCCTCTGGGTGAGCAACTCACATAAAGTTAATTTTGTCAAGGATTGTTAAGATGCGCTTACCCAGCTGACCACCTCTTGATTTTATTTTTCAATCTGACAAGGAGATGGCTATTGATAGAAAGTTTTTTTACTACTTGTTTGCCATATTCTCTGTCTATTACTAATTCCTTGGCTTCCTTCAGCGGAAATAACATAGAGTGCTGGGGAAGATTGCTTCTGAAATCATCGGGTTTTTTAGTATGGGATGCTTCTTCCCCGAAGCCAATATTAGAAATTAAGTTGACTGAGGGAACCACTTCTAATCCTGAGTGGAAAAGGCATTGAAACATCCACTGATAGTCCCAAGTATCAATTTCTCCTCTATAGGCTTGGGAGAAAACTTGGTCGTACCATTTAAATATTTGTTCATCCTCGATAAAATCTTTAATTTCTTGCCTGATTTTTCGGTTTGACCATAATTTAATCTCATAGTCATAGCCTTGCCAAGCTCTTTTCCAAGTGGCCCATCCCCAAATGCCCCCACAAAAGGAAAAATGATAACTCTGCTGCTCTGGTTTCCATTGTCCTAACCAGTTAGTTCCGCTGATACTCATTATTTTTGGCTCATTTCTATATTTCTCCAATAGTTGTTCGCAAAATGGAAAAAAAGTTGGGTGGGGGAGGCAGTCGTCCTCTAGGATGATGGCTTCCTCGACTTGCTCAAAAACCCAGCTAATACCTGTAGATACCCTGCGTCCGCAGCCTAGATTAACCTCTGAATAGTTCCTGAATACTTCACAGTCCCAATCGATTTGTTTGACAACGGCACGGGTGGCAGCGCACTTGTCGCGGTCGTCTGGTCGAGCGGAGCGCGGACCGTCGGCAATGATAAACAGTTTGTTGGGTTTGGCCTGACGAATCCCTTCAAATACCTTTGCTGTCAGTTGAGGTCGGTTAAAGATAAAAAAAGCCACTGGAGCCTTCATAAGTCATTCAAAATTAAAAATATTGGCGGCGAATTCAGACAAGCCAGCCGTGGTAGAGTATATCCTGATTCGGGTTTCAATCATCTGCCTGCGCTTCGTCAAGGCAAGCTTTAAGCCTTTCAGCCGTAGTCTCGACATTGTCACCGAGATAAGAGTCGTGAGTTCCTGGAATCCGGTGAATTTCCAGTTCTCCTCCGGCTAGATGGTTCCACCCCTGATTTTGAGCCTTGGGATAAAAACTTTCAGTGACTAACCAGGTAATTCCACCAGAATAGGTTTGTGGTCTGTAGTGCATAATCATTTTTATGTAGTTTTTGGCAACTTTTTTTCGGTGGCGACTGAAGCTGTCTTCTGCCAGCTTTTCCTTCACCTTTGATGCTTGGTTAAAAATATAGGTGAGACTCTCTCCTTTCCCTGAGGATTTGAGTTCTCTGAGATGATGGCGAATTCTTGGAATTTGGAAAAATTTCTCCACCTGATAGCGGAGTTTTCTCGGCAGAGTTGGAACAGGTGTATCGAGAAAAACTAATAATCCCACTTTCTGTCCTTGTGCGACTAGCTGTTGTGCCATTTCCAAAGCGACAAGTCCGCCTATACATTCACCTCCGAGAAGATAAGGTCCTTCGGGTTGGACGGTACGGATTTCTTTGATGTAGTCGGTTGCCATAGCCTCTACAGTATTGTGAGGATTTTCGATTCCGTCCCAACCCCTTGCTTGGAATCCATAAACAGGCCGTTCTTGACCCAAAAGATAGACTAATTTGGCATAGATGATTAATTCATTTTCGCCGCCGCCGCCACCGGGGACGAGAAAAAATGGTCTTTTCGCGCCACTCGACTGCATGGCTACTAGAGAAGACTGAGGATTTAGTTGGCTTTCAAGTCTAAGGCTGTGAGTCTGGGGGTCAGTTTCAACCGCTTTCTCCCGGAGAATCCTAGCTATCTGCTCAACCGTTGGAGCTTGGAAAAGGGTGACTAATGGTAGATTGACCTTGAAGACTTTTTCGATTTGAGCGAATAGCTTGACCGCCACCAGAGAGCGTCCCCCTAAATTGAAGAAATTGTCTTTGACTCCGATAGTCTGGATTCCTAAAACTTCTCGCCAAATCTCGGTCAATTGCATCTCTAAATTATCACGAGGAGCGATAAATTCTACATTCAAATAGTTCTCTTGATTATTGCTTCGTTGTCCCTTCAAATAGTTCTCTTGATTATGGATGCTTTGTTTATTTGGTATTTTAGGTGATACATCAATCCAGTATGATTGACCCTCAAAGGGATAGGTAGGGACTGAAATAGGATAACATTGTTGATAGTTTGAAACTTTAGGCCAATCAATTTTCACCCCCATTAACCAGAATTTGATTAAAGTGGAAAATAAATAATATAAATAATCAAAACTTTTTATTTCTTCAGGACTTTTTATGTTATAATCATCAAGCTGTTTGAGATAATCATGACTTTTGATCTCCAGAGAACATAGATCTAGCAAAATTACATTAGAGTCTGATAATAGGCTAGGTAAATTTTCTGCGTTCATGTTATTGACATTAAATTCTTTTTGCCACTGCTTATAGTCAATAGTTTCATGAATTTTAATTGTCTTACCACTGATCGGTAAAATTACGGGAATTTTTGCGGCTTGAAACTTGGGAGGTGATTCAATTTTTTTATCTTCTATGATTAAAGAAATTGCCTCTTCTACAGTTAAAATTCCCGCCAATACTAAAGCAGCATAATTTCCCAGACCATAACCTATACAGATTGCTGGTTTTATTCCCCAGTATTGCCATAATTGAGTCATCGCATATTCACAGATAAAGTTGACTACTTGGCTAAGAAAAGGGTTTTCTAAATTTTCTTCTTCTATTAATTGAAAAAATGATCTTGTCGAATAAGAAGAAATAAGTGGTTGCAATTCTTCTAGCAATGAATAGATGGCTGGATGACTTTGAGCAAGGGATTTAATAATTAGTTTAAGTTTCTGGCTTTTTCCAGAAAAAATAAAACAAATTGGTGCGGATTTTTGCCTTATAACTTGTCCACTGAATACACTTGATAATGCTTCTTGGCGAACAATCATATTTAGTTGCTCTTGCAATTGTTCTTTTGATTCAGTGATCATAGCTAGACGGTGGGAGAATTGAGATCGCCTAGTATTAGCCATAAAACAAATATCGGACAAAGCGACTTCAGGGTTATCTTCTAGGAAAGATTGATAACGTTGCACCAAAGCTTGTAAAGCAGTAGAAGTCTTGGCGGTTAGGGTAAAAACTTGTAAAGGAGAAAGATTAGGTTCAGCTTTTGCTTGAGACGGGACTGATTCTAATATCAGATGAGCATTCGTTCCCCCCAGACTAAAAGAACTAACCCCTGCTCGAATTGGCCCTGTTTCTTCGGGTAAAGTTTCTAAGGTTTGTTGTACTTTTAGTCCTAGTTTGGCAAAAGGAATGGCAGGATTAGGCTCTTGACAATGTAAAGTGGGGGGTATTTGACGGTGATAGAGGGAAAGAGCAACTTTAATCAACCCCGCAATACCAGAAGCACCTTCTGTATGACCAATATTGGTTTTTAC
Source organism: Microcystis sp. M49636_WE2 (assembly GCF_030065375.1). Lineage (NCBI taxonomy): Bacteria > Bacillati > Cyanobacteriota > Cyanophyceae > Chroococcales > Microcystaceae > Microcystis > Microcystis sp. M49636_WE2. The sequence goes on from NZ_JASJFG010000935.1 coordinate 8,680, forward strand.
ACTGCCCACCCGACAGGGATTATCAGCAGTTCGATCTTTGCCAACTACTGTTCCTAATGCCTTCATTTCTAGGGCATCTCCAATGGGCGTTGCCGTACCGTTAGCTTCAATATAATTAATAGAATTGGGATTAATTTCTGCCCGTTGATAAACTTTTTGCAAGAGAGCAATCTGGGCTTGCATATTGGGTGCGGTCAAGCCATTACCACTACCATTGTGATTAACGCCACTCCCCCGAATCACAGCATAAATGCGATCGCCATCCGCTTGAGCTTGGGATAGAAGTTTTAAGACAACGACTCCGATACACTCGCCCCGAACATAACCATCCGCTTTAGCATCAAAAGTTTTACACAAACCATCGGCAGAAATCAAACCCGCATTGACATATCTAGAGGCAATCACGGGAGAAAAAGTTAGATGTGTACCACCGACTAAAGCCAAACAAATGTCTTCATTCCATAAGCTTTGGCAGGCACTATCTATGGCCACTAATACAGAAGAACAAGCGGTATTTATTGTTAGACTTAAACCCTGAAAATCAAAATAGGAAGAAATCCTATTGGCTAACATACAGTCGAGAGTTCCAATGGTGGTATTAAAGGTTGAATCTTCAATTAATAAATTCGGATATTCACTACCAGAAAGCCCAATAAAAACGCCAGTATCGGTCCCTGCTAAATTAGCGGGAACTAGCCCAGCGTCTTCTAAGGCTTCCCAAGAGGTTTCTAACAAAAGTCTGTGTTGAGGATCCATCTTGATCGCTTCTTCCGAAGAAATGCCAAAAAACGCCGCATCAAATTTATCTATGCCATCGAGAAATCCCGCCCAACCTGTCATCTGCGTAGGGCGATCTATAGGGTCTTTAGTTATCTTATGTACGCCATTTTGGAGTATCTCCCAAAATTCACTAGGATTATTGGCTCCGGGAAAACGACATCCCATACCAACAATTGCGATGGGCTGTTTAATCATTAACTTTTGTATATACTGTGGCCATGTACACTTGACTACTATATCAATATAATTTAGGATCAGTCAAGCTCAAGAGTGGAATAACTGCCTTGGCTTTATCCGTCAATTGAAACGAGAAACGAGGTATCTCTTTTTATGGTTTTAGCTTCTATTGTCTCAACATCTCAGACTGGCTCTCTTGAATTACTGGCTACCCAGCTTAATAATCCCCCGGCTCTGGCTAATAATTCTGGTAGCACGGTGACAGTCTCCCTGACAGCAACAGGTCAGTGGACTTTAATTAACTTTGCCA
>NZ_JASJFG010000583.1:0-4187 GCF_030065375.1 Microcystis sp. M49636_WE2
ACTAATTTGATGAGATAGTTTCCAAGTCTCGCTGATATCATGTAACCTTCGCAGTCCCAACCAAATAGTTTTAACACCTGGTTCACCGTCACCTTTTCTACCTAAAAACCCCCCAAGAGAAGCAATCATTCTGACCGCTTCCCTAAAGGAGGGTGGCTTTTCAGGTGGCGGACTCTTTTTATGAATAGTGGCACACAAAGATTGCCATTCATGTTCTTCCAAAAAACTTTCACAACTCTCCTCTCCGTGTAAGCGTGCTTGATAGGTTAACCAGAGTAATCTCCAGGCTACAATTGAATAGGTAGCTAAGGCCATCTCAATTCTACGACCCGTTTCTAATTGCAGTTTTTCTAATCCACAACCACTTTTTAAAACAAAATGATAGCGTTCTATTAACCAGCGATAACTATACCAGCGCACACAGGTTATCGCTGATTCAAAGCTCCTAATGTCTAGGCTAGTTAAGAGGAGCCAACTGATAGGATTAACTCCGGGACGCGGATTTTCTTCTTCAGCTAAAATTACCTGTAATTTTACCGGTTGACGAGGGGTCGCTTTCGAGTGATGCTTAGGTACTTGTATTTCAAAACTGGCAAATCTAACTGTTAGTTTAGCTAGTCTAGCCTCGTGATTAGGATTGCGTTTTACTTGCACATCTAGGCTACCACAGGCTTTTATTTCTCTGATGGATTGATGTAAATATTTAGTCTCTGGATGCCCTGACCTTTGCTTGTCTTCGAGATAGTTAACTTTTCGGTTATGAGTTCCTCGAATTAATAAATGAGAGTTAGGATTTCTTGACTGGGCAAATAAGTCAAATATGTCTGCCTCACAATCTCCGATTGTTACTACTTGAATTTCTTCGGGTATTTGTTGTTGTGTTTCTGACAAAGAATCTAACCATCTTTGACTTTCTTTTTCTTCGGTTTCTCTTTTTTTTCTTTGCTTGGCAATCCCTAAATTCTTTTCTTCTCTTGCCCAGACATATTGATTAATCAGTCCTAAAGGTACTCCTTGCGCTGAGACTCCTAATGTGGTATGAACTTTGAGACCAAAGGATGTTTTACAATCTAGATAACCCATTCCTTTTTTGGCTTTTTGCGTCGTAAAGTCTAAACTTGTTGTGTCTTGCACTGCCAAAACTATTGGATGTTCTTTGATTCTTTCTACTGTACTTTTAGCTTGGGCGGCAATTATATCTGAGGGGTGAAAATAGGGGGAATTCCAAAAGTCGTAGGTGGCACTGGCGGCGGCTAGATTTCCCGAAGCTTGTGGCACACTTGTACTAGGTTGGCTGGCCAAGTTTTCTACGATACTGATTAACCTTTTCTTTCTTCTGGTGTCCCCTAGGTCTGCATACTGTAATTCTTGGGCTGCCCATTTCTCCATTTTTTTGCTTACCTCCACCTTAATTCCTTCTTTCAAAACTATACCTATCAATCGTTTCCCCTTTTTTTAAGTTTCTTCTCTTTTTGTTAAGAAAGATCCGACTAATGGATAGCTCCCTTGATAAGGGGGGTGTCTGACAACTTTTAACACCTACCTACTTAGCTGAAAGATAATTTTTAGGCATTCTTGGTTAAGACATTAAAAATAAACGATAGGATTTGCTGTCAATTAAGATATAAATTCCTAGAATAATATAGATAAAAGGACTAATTTTATGTCCGTAGTTTGTAACCACTTTAGCTATCCTGGGATGGGTAATCAAAAAATAAGCTAGGGCGCACCAAATCCCCATCATGAGATAAAAAATTATCATGATAATTAAGACGTGCATCGGGTAATTATTGGCAAAAAGAGAGGTATAAATACCAATAATATCACCACCATTAGCCACAGTCACGGCGGCAACGTAATAGGTTTGAGAGGGAAAACGAGGAATAAAGGAGCGATTTTTAGAATAATTAACATCTTCTCTTACTTCTTGAATGTAATCCTCATTTTCCCTTGACAAAAGTTGTTTAATGCCGATAATTAGAGGGATAAATCCTAATAGACCAATCCATTCTTTAGAAACCAGTAACCCAAATAGTAAACCGAGGGAACTAGCTAGGAGAATCAGGGTAAAACCGAGGTATTGACCGATAATCAGGTGTCGAGGTCGAAAATTAGCATTAAGTCGCGAGAAAAACAACATTAGCACCATCAGATCATCAAGATTTGTGGCTACAAAACTCGTCACGCTAGTAATTAAAAGGGCTACTAACCAATTCATAGATTGAAAAAAGAGATAATCCTTCCCATTCTAAATCTCGTAGTGCCAGATTTCCTCCTCTCGTAAAAGAAGACGATGGACAGGAAGACGTTCCACGGCCCCCTGTTGTTCAAGATGATTAAGCGCCCGGGTAATTGTGACTCTAGTAGTTCCTAATAAGTCAGCGATATCCTGATGAGTTAGACGCACATCAATTAATTGTCCGGTACCGGTTTGTTTACCAAATTGATTGCCTAACCATGCCAGTAATTTCAAGACCATAACATCAGTACGTTTGTAGCTACGAATAATACTTAGTTCTTGTGCTTGCTGAAGATGAGACAGCAGAATTTCTGCCATTTGATAACTCTCAACTGCGGAAAAGGAAACTGCTTGCACAGGAGTGATGCACTCAACTTGATAGGGATTGACTCTCTCTAGGGTTTTGCCAACAAAACTGCCAGGTCCCCACAATCCCAAGACGATCAGGGTTCCATCTTCTAACCAGGTGGAGGTTTTCACGACTCCACTCTCGATTTTCCAGAAATTAGGGTTTCTAAGGGGCAAAATCGCCCGATTATCAAAGTGCCAGCGATGGGGGGTTGATGGTTGATAGGTAAGCGTCATGATTGGTAATTAATTTTGATTAGGTACTTAGCTAGTCAAAAGCACGAGTCCCTCGATAAAAGGGCTTTTTAGACGAGTTAAGGTTTTTTTGATGATTTTGGGGTAAAAACGATAATTACCCCAAAAAAGACCGATTTTATGCCCTTGCAAGCCCTATTTATTTCGGGGTGCTAGTCTTTTCCAGTTCCGTGGTGGCCGAGGAGATCAGTTCTTGCCAAGCTCGATCGCTTTCCTGTAGAGTCTGTTTAACCGCGTCGATGGTTTTTTCCACGCGAGTTTTCAGGAAAGGGGAAGCATTATCTTTGAGTCGTTCGGTGTCGTCGGCTAAGATATCGATCGTCTCGGAGGTATTAACAAGGCTATTTTCTAGGGTAATAAGGTTGTTTTGCAGGGTTTCACTGAGTTTAGCCCCGGATTTGGTCAATTTTTTCGTCAATTTACTCACTTTTTCCCCTAGATCGTCAATATTGTCCGCTAAGTCCTCTAGGTTATCCTGTTGAGCTTCGATAATCTTCTTGTCGAGAGAAGGAGCGGCTAGTTGAGCCTTTAGGTCATCGATAGCCGATTTTGTCGCTTGGATGGCTTTTTCATAGGCAATTTGGGCATCTTCCAGAATTTTTGGGCTAGAAACCTCATTTTTTTTCTTGACTGGTTCCACCACAGTGCCACCGGTTGCTGTTGCACGGTCAATGACGGCCAACGGTTCGGGGAGTAGCGGCAAGGCGATCGCATTTCCCCTTCCACCGAGGAGCAAAGTGACAGTTAAGAGGAAAATCAGCAGCCGGAAAACTTGATTTTTGAGGCTTTGAAAGCTCTTATTTCGGTTGATCATAGTTGGATTTTCTCCTGTTCAGAAAAGTGTTTACTCGATCTAAATGTTATCATATAAAATATTTATTTGTTATTTATTTAAAAGAAATTTCATAAATAATTTATCATATTTTTTAATCGATAAACTGCCAGCAAAAACATAAGCTTTTCAAGCCAAAAAATAGTAAAGAAAAGCTTTTGCTCTCTTAATAAAAAAATTAATTTTTATTGCTTTTTTTATTAATGAGACGCTGAATTATCCGATGAGTCTATTTCTTGATTGATCCGAGATATTTTCTTCCGACCTTTAATATATTTGGCTAAAGGTTGTTTTTTCTTCAGTCGTTTAATGCCACTGAGGGTGGAGAGAGTGAAAAAAGTTCCCACGAGAACCATCTGCCATAAACCGCAGCCAGAAGCCGCGCCTAATCCTGCCGCTAACCAGATAGTCGCCGCCGAAGTCAAACCTTTCACTTGTACCTTATTTAGTTCCCGATGGGATTGTTGTAGGATGATTCCCGCCCCTAAAAAACCGACACCAGAAGCGACCCCT
>NZ_JASJFG010000941.1:0-5921 GCF_030065375.1 Microcystis sp. M49636_WE2
CCTAATATTGTCTCAAGACCAAAAGTCTTTCTAGTCAAGGAATCTACCCTAATAAAAATTATTTTAATTGCCTCATATTTTTTCAGTGAAATTGAATTAGCAACGATAGACATACATTCCAGCCATCGAACTACTTAATTAGTATGCAGACTAAAAGCAAGCTGTGACTGGGTTATAATTTTTGGAGATGTCAATTAGACCTCGACCTAATATTGTCTCAAGACCAAAAGTCTTTCTAGTCAAGGAATCTACCCTAATAAAAATTATTTTAATTGCCTCATATTTTTTCAGTGAAATTGAATTAGCAACGATAGACATACATTCTAGCCATCGAACTACTTAATTAGTATGCAGACTAAAAGCAAGCTGTGACTGGGTTATAATTTTTGGAGATGTCTATTAGGAAGTGGGGGACGAGGAGGCCAGGAGCAGGGAGAATAAATAAAAGCTGACTCCTGACTCCCCAAAAGGAAAACTTCGTAGCTCACCATTAAGATAACTGCTCTAACATCTCTAGGGACATTTAAGGCTTTTTGGACCCTATGTCCACAGCAACGGTCAGACTTTTGGCTTTGTTGGTTGCCATTGAGAAATTAAGCGAGAATACCGACCATATTAAGCGGATTTCGCCGATAGCATATCTCTGGAAGAACGCCATCCTAAGTCTGATATAGCAGGGGATAGCTTACGGTTTTAACCATTCCCGATGTGTTGAAATCTTCTAGAACTATCGTAGTGAAAAAGCCAATTAGGCAAGGGATTCTCCCACTTCTAAGAGGGGACAAAAGGGAAAATAGGGGGAAACCGTCCAGCGATAGAATTTTTTGCTGCTGGTGGACTGAAGATTAAAACGCAGGGAAACAAAGGGGAAAAAGGGAGATAGGGAACAATTCCAACTGAAAGCCGGCTTAGAAGTGGTATTATCGCCCTGCAAAGACCAAGCAGGGTATTGAAAAACCTCCAGGACGAGGGATTTTCCTTCATCGGTAACTTGGGCGCAGCTGCGACTAATGCCCGAAACCAAACAGAGACTATTACCGACACAATTGTCATTAGAAGCCACGATCAGGAGATCTTCCCCGGTGGTGGTTAGTTCAAAAGCGATAAAATCTCCAGCTTGCCAACGACTAAGGACTTGTCCCTGGGCATTCTGGTAGATAGCGCTGCAGTTTTCGGGATCGAGAAGACGATTACTATCGGGATCTAAGTAACCGCAAACCTTGCCCATCAGAAGGGTTCCATCCTGAAACCCATACACCCAATCAAAGGTATCGATGTTAGCGGCCCCTTGATTGCTTTTGTTGACCAATAGTAATCGATCGCTGACCACGGTTATTAATTCTCAATCAAACTAAGCTTCCCTTGATAACAAAGGTATCACTAAATACTAATTTCCCAAGGAAAAGATTTATTAATCTTAACTTGTCGGCCCCTGGGGAGAGTAAACTGGTCAGCTTAAATCAAGGCCAAAACCTGCTATCTTATGGGGAGACAAAAATTATCTAGATCTTGTTTTAGCGAGTGGTAGTAAGGGCATGGCGTACAAGCGGGTATTATTAAAACTGAGTGGGGAGGCCCTGATGGGCAATCTCGGCTATGGGATCGACCCGATGGTGGTTTCCGCTATCGCCCAGGAAATCTCCGAAGTGGTTGCTCAAGGCATCCAATTGGCGATCGTGGTCGGTGGGGGCAATATTTTTCGCGGGGTGAAAGCCGCCTCGGCCGGCATGGATCGGGCCACGGCCGATTATATTGGTATGATAGCAACAGTCATGAACGCTATGACCTTGCAGGATGCCCTAGAACGAGCGCAAGTGCCGACTAGGGTATTAACGGCGATCGCTATGCAGGAATTAGCTGAACCCTACATCCGCCGGCGAGCAATCCGTCATCTGGAAAAAGGTCGGGTGGTGGTTTTCGGTGCGGGATCGGGTAATCCTTTCTTTACCACCGATACCACGGCGGCCCTGCGCGCTGCCGAAATCGATGCGGAAGTGGTGTTTAAAGCGACGAAAGTGGATGGAGTTTATGATTCCGATCCCTCCCACAACCCTAACGCGCGACGCTTTCAAAGTCTCACCTACGGTCATGTACTGACCCATGATCTGCGGGTGATGGACGGAACTGCGATCGCTCTGTGCAAGGAAAATAATATCCCGATAGTCGTTTTCGATCTGTCGGTGACAGGTAATATTGTTCGCGCTGTCAAAGGTGAACCCGTTGGAACATTGGTAGGAGGATTCTGTGAAGTTAGCTGAAGTTCAAGACCATATGCAGAAAACCGTCGAATCAACCCAGAGAGGTTTTAATACGATTCGTACTGGCCGGGCAAATGCTTCTCTTTTAGATCGGATCATGGTGGAGTATTATGGCATGGAAACTCCCCTCAAGTCCCTGGCAACCATTAGCACTCCCGACGCAACCACGATCGCTATTCAACCCTTCGATCGTACCAGTATGGGGGCGATCGAAAAGGCGATTTCTCTCTCGGACGTGGGTTTAACCCCCAGTAATGACGGTCAGACCATTCGTTTGAATATCCCTCCCCTCACTAGCGATCGCCGCAAGGAATTGGTCAAATCGGTGGCGAAATTGGCCGAAGAGGGAAAGGTGGCGATCCGCAATATTCGCCGGGATGCGATCGATGCTATCCGTAAACAGGAGAAAAGTCACGAGATTTCTGAGGATGAATCCAGGGATTTACAGGATCAGGTGCAGAAATCCACCGATAAATTTATCGCCAAAATCGAGGATTTATTAGCGACAAAAGAAAAGGATATCTTGACGGTTTAAGTTTTTTTCTCCTCAGGGATAGAACAGGCTTTTTGTCTGTTCTATTTGGCTTTTTATCTCTATTTAAAAGCTATAGAGGAGTCAGTCCCGATGCAACAATTTATACTAAATCCGTTGAGTATAGGCTACTTATGAGGACAGGCAAAAGGGGGAATACATAATCAGTTTTTAATAACTGGATTTAGTATGACGGGGTAATGTGTTGTTGCTTACACTGATTTTTGGGAGTCATATAAGACAGTAATTTCTGGTAAACTTCATCGAGGCAAGGATTTATAGATTAGTAAGAAAGAGTCTATATTTCTCTAAAAAATCGTGGCTATTTGATATTTTATCTATGACTACTGACCAGCAGTAAATTTATCTGGTTTCATCAACAATTGTCAGCGTAATTCCGTCAAAAGTTCGAGACTGACTTGATGACCATTCCTGTTGAGTAATTTTAATCCCTTTTGCTTGAGCATAATCAGAATGAAACTCAAAAAATACTTGATTTCCTGCTTTAAAAATTTTAGCAAATTTATCGGGATATTTAGTCTTACTTAAAGCAATTTGAGCATCGAGAGAAGAACCTAACCAAATAGGAATTTCTCCTAAAAGAATTTTACGACTTTCTTGGTCATTCCACCGAATTAATAAATATGTACTTTTTTGTAATTGACGTTCCTCCTCCCAAAAGATCATCAAACCGATACAAAACCCTAAAATAGATGCACCAATTAAACGTCCTAACCGATCTGCTAAACTGGTTTCTATGGGAATAAATTGAGTTAATATTAAAGACATGAGAAGAAATCCAATTGACGCTAAACTACCCCCTAAGCTACCGCCTAAAAAAGCTCTTAATCTTTGTAAATTGGGAATAAAATAAGAAATACCTAAAGCGACAATGGCTCCTAAAATTGTCCATGCAATCAAACGAATGGCAATTTCTAAGGCTGAGGAAAAATTAACAGATGGTAATAATAACCATGATCCTGAAAAGAGAACAATAATGCCAAAAAACCAAGCTAACCCTTTTGAATAAAAAGTATAATATACTCCACAACCGACAATAAAACCAGCTATCAAGATTCCTGCATCCCCTAAATAATCGATGGTAAAAATCAAGGCTACAGCAGCAATAATTCCCAGTAGAAAACCTCGGATCAAGATTTCCTTTAAAGGAATATTACGTCTGATTGAATTGATAATTACAAAAGTAATTGTCCCAGCAATTCCCCAATTAATGACCCCAGCGATTAATTCAGAATTAGGAAGATTGGTTAAAATGGTAAATAGAGAAGAACCGATCCCCCCTGCGATTAAACCAGCAATAGTGCTTCCTATTAAAATCAGGAAAGTTTCTTTGATGGTTAAAAGACGACGATGTAAATAGTGATTCTGAGCAACAATTAAGGTTAAAGATAACCCTAGAGTAATAATAGCTGTCCATCCTCCTGTTCTTAACGAAGAATAAGTTAAACTATAATTACCTGTTGTTTTTGATTCTAATAATTGCTGATTATTAATCGCTAATTCTGCTTGACGAAACCCTTGATCAATTTCGCCAGAGTTCGCATAAAAAACTAAATTAGGATCCCCTGTTAAACGGGTTAAGTATTGAATATCAGCATCTCCTGTGGCGACAACAATCATTAAAATTGATTGATTTCTAGCTTTATTAGCTGCTAGAATAGCTTGAAATTGAGATTGAGGCATTCCATCCGTAAACAGTAAAATATAACGATTATTGTCAGTAGAAGATAAAGATGCGATCGCTTGTTTAATTCCTGCTGCCATCGGTGTTCCGCCTAGTGCTTGTAAGCTGTTAATTCCCTGATTTAATTGTGCCTGATTAGTGCTTAAAGAAGTGATAATATTAACCGTTTCACCGAAATTAATCACCCCTAACTGTTCTTTTGAGAAGTCGCGACGGTTAATAAAATTGATTGCCGCAGTTTTGACTTCTTCTAGTTTGCCACCTTCCATACTACCTGATGAATCGATTAAAAGAATAACCGCTTTTTGATCGGTTTGAGGTAGGGGAGAAAGTTCGGTTAAATGAAGAAACCATTCTCCTAAAATTAGAGCTATAATTAAACAGCCAATTCCTCCATATAAGGCAAATAATAAGGCTTTTTGATAATTTTGTTTGAGGGTTTGCAATAAACTTAACATGGTCTTTAATTTTTTAATAATTGAATTGGTTTTGAAAGGGAATAAAGTTGACGATATCGCTTACTTTTTATTTAGGAACTACCTCCCAAATAAAAGCCTAGCAAAAACATGATTAAGATGCCAATAATAAATAAGATAGACCAGGAAAAACCCGCAAATAAAACAAGACAAGCAGGGAAAGAAATCAGAGTTCCACCAACGAAAAAGATACCCACCAAAAGAAAGAGCGGTACTTTAATAGTATGGGTCATTAGTTGATAAAAATCACCAAGAAAACCCAATAAATTATTAAAAATTTTAGGTTTAAACCTTTGAGAAACTTTTTTCCTAAGATAATTTTCAGCATCAGAGTTTAGAGGATAAATCGCTTGAAAGGTTTGGGGTTTATAAATTTCTTCAATCTGATAGGCCCATGCGGTTAATTTGTTTTTATTTTTTCTTCTTTCTGCCAGTTGATTGATCATAATAACCGTACACTTTAGATCACGAGGAATCACTAAACAAGGATTTTTTTCTTGTAATAATGCTTGAAATTGCGGCAGTTTTAAAGCATCATTATGACGGGTATTAGAATCATCATACAAGTGGGTTTTTCTGGTATCTTTTTGATCAAAAGGGTCGAAAGTTGGCTTGTTATTAGTATTAAACCATGCCAATAAATTCGTTAATTTTCCTAATCCTTGCGCTATAAAATAACGATATAATAATACTTCTTCTCTGTTGCGATCTTTCCCTTTACTAATAACAGCAATGATTGACCAAGCCTCTTTTTTATTTTTAACTTCTCGACCGATTATAACAAATTTTTCTTTTTCAGGCACGTTTTGAGGAAAGCAAGGAATTTTTAATAATTCCTCATCAATGGCTTGATAAACCACATCGGGAATCGGCTCTAAGGTACAATTCATAAAGTCTTCTTCGGTGTAATCTTCCACCCACCACAAAACTTGTGTACCAACTTGTGAAGA
>NZ_JASJFG010000633.1:0-1203 GCF_030065375.1 Microcystis sp. M49636_WE2
CTGCCCAGCAATGCTCTAAAGTTGATAAATATCAATTTAACAAAAACTCAAAGCCTTAGTATACAAGCTTTACAAGCACGAATTGTTGATAGTTTTACATGACAGGTTCGGTAGAGCCAAAAAAGACAAGAGACAGCTAACTGATAACTGATAACTGATAACTGACTTTCCTATGTCCCCTCTCAATTCTCACCGCTCAGAAATAACTACCGTTGCCGATCCTATTTATTTAGAAATCTTTAAAAATCTCTATCAATTTATTGCCGAAGAAATGGGGATTACTCTCCAAAATACGGCAGCAAGTGTCAATATTAAAGAGCGCCTAGACTTCTCCTGTGCTATTTTTGATGAGGTGGGAAATTTAATCGCTAATGCTCCTCATATTCCCGTCCATTTAGGCTCCATGGCCGATAGCGTTAAAAGCTTAATTCAGGATAAAGGTGAGACGATTCGTCCGGGGAATGTTTATCTAGCTAATAATCCTTATAATGGCGGTACTCACCTGCCGGATGTCACAGTAATTAGTCCTATTTTTGACCGCCAAAATCAGGAAATATTATTTTATCTTGCCTCCCGGGGACATCAAGCTGATATCGGTGGCATTACCCCCGGTTCTATGCCTCCCCACTCTGTCCATATTAGCGAAGAAGGAATTTTATTCGATAACTTTTTGCTGGTAGCGGCGGGCCAGTTTCGGGAACAAGAATTAATTAATCACTTAACTAATAGTCCTTTTCCTGCACGCAATATCGCCCAAAATATTGCCGATTTTCAGGCACAAATAGCCGCTAATGCCAAGGGGGAAAGAGAATTACATAATATGGTTGAGCGCTACGGATTAGCTATGGTTAAAGCCTATCAACAGTTCGTTCAAGATAATGCGGAATTAGCGGTGAGAAAAGCTATATCTGTCCTGAAAGATGGTGAATTTACTTATTATCTGGATAACGGTGCTGTCATCAAGGTCAGAATTAGCATAGATATTGATAATTGTCAAGCAACCATCGATTTTACTGGCACATCTGACCAGTTAAATAATAATTTTAATGCACCCCTAGCAGTGACAAGAGCGGCGGTTTTATACGTTTTTCGTACCCTTGTGGAGGAGGCAATTCCTTTAAATGCTGGCTGTTTCAAACCCCTCCATTTAATTATCCCATCTGGCTGTTTTCTTAATCCCGTTTATCCAGCGGCCGTAGTAGC
>NZ_JASJFG010000617.1:0-1403 GCF_030065375.1 Microcystis sp. M49636_WE2
CCATAACATCAACAGGGGACAACTTAACTTTTGCAGGAGAATATCCACATTTTCCCCCCGGGGAGATTTAAACACAGAAGCAAAAACTTTGGCTGCTCCCGCATCCAGGGAAGGACGACGGATATCTTCTATTAACTGCTCAGTAATGGCACTGCGATCGAGATATACTTTCTCTAGGGTTTTGCGGATAGTTTTGGGTTGACGGGTATAGAGAAATAAGAGATAACTGGCCCAGGGTTGCAGCAGCATCGATCGCAGTAATTTTTGTGCTAAATTAGGCTGACGATTGCTTTCTGTATCGCTAAAGGGACCGGCGCTATTGAGGAGAATTAATCCCCGAACATTCTCGCAATGATTAGCAGCTACACAGAGAGAAGCGTAACCCCCCAGAGAATTACCCGCTAAAACCGTCGGTTGGCCCACAACTTCCTTGATAAAATCGTTTAATTGTTGCTGCCAAAGATTGCCACTATAGACAAGATCCGGTTTAGCTGATCTACCGAATCCTAGCAGATCGATCGCCCATACTTCCCATTCTGAGGCTAAACCTGACACATTTTTTCGCCAATGGTCAGTGGAAGCGCCAAAACCGTGGACTAATAGTAAAGGGGGTTTTCCCGTGACTCTAGTACCCGCTTGCACATAGTGTATCGAATTTCCTTGCCATTGCCAATTTTGCCTTATCGTCAGAGCAGCTGTATTCATCGGCTGTTTTGTTAAGTAATGTGAATAATTCTTAGTCTAACCGATTGGGAAACTGGAGACAAAGCTAGAGATTTTTGGCCAAACCCCTTGACTGAAAAGGGAACTTGACATATACTTATATATATAGTGGGAATCCGTGCCTGCCTGCAAACCCTTCATTTTTGGGCAAATAACCCTAAAAAACACTCTCAAAAAAATCTTGAGCGGGATTAATCTGCTGGTATGGGTGGCTAACCCCAGAGAATTACTCCTGAATAACAGCTATGAAGATTTTGACGATTTTACAGGGATTAATCGACGAAAATCCCTTAACTGAGGCGGATCTAGAAGATTTACTAGCGATCGAATCCTTAAGTTTTAGGGAGACTAACCCTCTCATCCTACAGGAAAGGGCGGAACTATTAACGATTCTCTGGCCGCGAGTCTGGCAAAAATGTCAGGAGTTAGGGATAAATCAGCCAAATCAGATTTTGATCAGCTGTTGGCGCTTGTGGATTCCTTGGGCGCTAGAGCTACGCAACCACGCAAAACCGTTGATTCAAGGCATTTTGGCTCCCCAAGGCACGGGAAAGACCACCTTAACATCCATAATGTCGATTATTTTAGCCTATTTTGATTTAAAAGTAAATAATCTCTCTTTAGATGATATTTATAAGACCTATAATGAGCGAATAAAATTGCGTCAAAAGGATGAAAGA
>NZ_JASJFG010000005.1:0-4452 GCF_030065375.1 Microcystis sp. M49636_WE2
AATCGCCAGTTTAATTTTCTCTTTATCGCCACTTTTCCCGTTATCTTGGATACAGTCTTAAAATATTGGATTTTCCGTTATCTCAATCGCATTTCTCCCTCGGCAGTGGCTACCTATCGTAATATGAATGAATAGGGTAAAATCGGGGAGAAACTTGTTAATTTACCCTTCTAATTTTGGGAGGATAATCTTGCTGCCGTCTCTTGTACTTTGGTAGATTCTAATTGCAAAGCAGTGGCAATCTGTTCTATACTTAAACCCAAAGCTAGTAAACCAGCGATCGCTTCAGTTTTAGCTTCTTCACGACCTTCTTCTTTAGCTTCTTGATAAAGTCGAGTCTGTCTGAGATCATCTAATCCGAACATAGCTTCTAACTCCGTGCGACTAAGATTAGTAAATTTATAGGCTAAGGTTCTTTCAATTAATTCTATAACTTTTTGCTGGAAAACTAGATCATCAATTTCAGCGATCGCTTTTTCTAAAAGTGGTTTTCCTCGTTGCTGTGCTAATTGGGGTGTAGCGACGATTAACTGAATAATTCCTAAACCCAGAGACGGATCCAGATTATCGATTAATTCATCTAAATAAATACGTCTGATCTGTCCCGTTATCTCAAATCCCCGCAGTTGATAGGGAAAATTATTATCCAGATCCCTGGAGGCAAATAAAGCGACAGCCATCCAATCCTGAACGGGTTTATACTGATTGAGATAGATGACAATTTCTGTTAAAAATCGCCAATAAAAATCACTTTTATCCTGAAATTGCACTTCAACAAAGTAAATAATTAGTTCCGGTGCTGCTGTGGTCGGTAAAAAAATACCGTCAAAACGACGCGCTAATTCTTTGATTTCTCGGGAGGAGAATTGATAATTTTCAGCTTTCTGGGTTGATTCTCCCAGTAATTCAAAAATTAACCCCGGAAAGGTTTGCAAGAGTTGATAAAAAATTGTATCGGTCTTCACAAGCTTGAAAAAATCTAGATATTTACTAACAATTACTTACAAATCATCCAACAATAGCGTTACTAACACCTTATCGACGCGATTACCGTCCATATCCACCACTTCCAAACGCAACCTTTGCCATTCAAAATGATCAGCAGCCCCCGGAATCCTGCCAAGATGGGTAATAATAAAACCCCCTAAAGTGTGATAATTGCCCTGTTTTTCCCCGGGTAATTCACTGATTTCAAATAATTCTTTAAAATCTTCGATCGCCACTGTACCATCGATCAACCAAGAACCATCTTCCCGCTGCACGATCTGAGCATCTTCAATATTATCTAATTGGGGTAAATCGCCGACAATTGCCTCTAAAATATCCTTGCGCGTCACCAATCCTTGAATCACCCCATACTCATCCACTACCAAGGCAATATGATGACCACTTTGCTGCACCAATTCTAACACCTTTAAACCCCTAGTGCTTTCCGGCACAAAAAGCGGCTGTTGTAAATCCTTCGTTAGGTCGAAACTTTCACCGTTTAAACAATCCGCTAATAAGTCTGTGACTTCGATTACCCCCAAAACCTCATCTAAACTGCCCTGACACACAGGAAAACGGTTATGATTGCTCTCAATTAGCTTCTGGCGGTTAATTTCGGCGCTATCTTCCAAATCTAGCCAAATAATATCTGGGCGCGTGGTCATAATCTGGCTTACTCTGCGATCGCCCAATCCTAACACCCTTTCCACCATATCCTGTTCTGCTTCCTCAAAGGTTCCCGCTTCGGTTCCCTGTTTAAGCATAATTTTCAATTCTTCTTCCGTAATTGGGGAATCATTGTTATTAGTATTAATCCCCAACAAACCGAGAATCAGATTAGTCGATTGACTCAAAAGATGGACAACAGGCGAAACAATTTTCGATAGCTTATCGAGAGGATCAGCAACGAGGATAGCGATTTTTTCAGGATTACTTAAACCTAACCGTTTCGGCACTAATTCCCCCACCACCAGGGATAGATAGGTAATAATTAACACCACTAATCCTAATCCCAAAGCTTGACTGTAGGGGGCTAAAACGGGAACTTGCGCCAATAATTGCGCCACACTGACCGATAAATTCGCTCCTCCGTAGGCCCCGGCAAAGATTCCCACTAGGGTAATGCCAATCTGCACCGTAGATAAAATTTGATTGGGATCATTGGCCAATTTTAAGGCCACCGCCGCCCGTCGATCATCTCTGGCTAATTGTTCTAAACGGACTTTGCGGGCCGAGACAATGGCAATTTCCGAGAGGGCAAAGACTCCATTGAGGAGGATCAGGAAGAAGATAACAAGAATTTCGGTAGTCGCCGAGAACATGGTTAAAAGTTACAGGTAAAAGGGCGGATAGTTGTTTGGATCATAGTGCGAGGATCGGTTAAGTTCAGTAAAGAATCATCTTGATTTTTAACGAGTTACGAAGGCTTGTGTCTGGAGGGAGGTACTCCCAGTATAAATGGGATAGGATCAAGTCCGCACTCTTAGCTCAGTTAGCAGTGAACAGTCAAGAGTGACCTGTTGCCAGTCAAAAAAGTTGTCCCTGGGAGAGTGGGGACAAACCATCTCAATCTATTCGCCTGAAAAATTATGATCGCTACACCCGTATCATCGAAATCGAACGCTATCACGGAAATCCGCCCCGGACTACCGACTATTTGCGGTTGGGAACAGGAAATTGCAGCGATTGTTAATCACGATGATCCGATCTTTTTACCGACAACAAATCTCACATTAGACAATATTAAGGCTGGTTTTGCCTGTGCCTTGCATATGCACCAACCCACCATCCCGGCGGGTGTTAACGGTGAATTAATCTGCAATCTCCAGCATATGTTCGAGAATCAGGGGGATGGTGATAACCATAATGCCAGCGTTTTTGCCTGGTGTTACAGTCGCATGGGCGATTTTATCCCGGAATTGGTGGCGGAAGGCTGTAATCCCCGGATTATGCTCGATTATTCCGGCAATCTCCTCTGGGGTTTGGTACAGATGGGACGGCAGGATATCCTCGATAAACTCAAATTAATCACCTGTAACAGTCAATATCAACCATTTGTGGAATGGTTGGGGACGATGTGGAGTCATGCGGTGGCCCCTTCCACACCGATTCCCGATCTAAAATTACAGATGCAAGCGTGGCAAACCTATTTTGCCTCGATTTTTGGCCCGGATGCCCTGAAACGAGTCAAAGGGTTCTCTCCCCCAGAAATGCACCTTCCTAACCATCCCGATACCCTCTACGAGTATATTAAAGCTCTGAAAGAATGCGGCTATCGTTGGTTATTGGTACAGGAACACTCGGTGGAAAATCTCGACGGTTCGGGATTGAGTCAGGAACAAAAATATATTCCTAATCGCTTGGTGGCCCGCAATTCTCGCGGTGAAGTGATTGCCATTACTGCTTTGATTAAAACCCAGGGTTCCGACACCAAATTAGTCGCCCAAATGCAACCCTACCACGAGGCTAAATGCCGGGGTAAACAGCAAATCGGTGGCGTTTGGGTTCCTTCCCTAGGTTCCCAGATTGCCGACGGTGAAAATGGTGGCGTGATGATGAATGAATTTCCTCGCGATTTTCCCAATCCTTGGCGGGAAATGCAGGGGGGTTCCAGTGTGGCAGGATTTAACGGCACGGAATATCTGGAGTTAATCGAGGCTGCTGGCGTTAATCCCCAAGATTATCCCCCAATTCAAGCCGTACACCAGCATAAAATCTGGCAGCGAGTTAATCCGGATGCCGCTACCCCAGAAGCGGTAGAACAGGCGATCGCTGAGTTAAAACAGTCCGACCACCGTTTTAGCATGGATGGGGCATCTTGGACAAATGATCTCAGTTGGGTGCGCGGTTACGAAAATGTCCTCGAACCGATGAACCAATTAAGCGCTCAATTCCACGAGAAATATGATCCTTTAGTACAGGCGGATCCTAGTTTTACCCGACGACCGGATTATCTGGAGGCACTGCTTTATAATTTGCTCGTGCAAACCAGTTGTTTCCGTTATTGGGGCCAGGGTACTTGGACCGATTATGCCCGCACTTTATACGCAAGAGGCGCGGCCTTAACCCGCTAGGATAGTAAGGTATCTAGGGCGCAGATTCTGCGCTCTAGTAGCACAGATGTATTAAACTAAATCCTGTTTAAAAGGTATCGGGGAGCGGGGAGAAACAATCCATCTTCTTTACATTAATTTACGAACGTTCTCTTATAGCGTTTCCTAAGCTAGTGAGGTACACATATTTTTCTTCCCTTTTGCCTAAAACCCATAACTTTTGTACCTCAGCAGACTGAAAAACGCTATAAATGTTTTTTAGCTAACTAGGGCTTGCTGAATAAATCTAAAAACCTTTTTGGGTAAGACTTTTAGACCTTTTGTCAATCAAAAAGTACTGGATATGGGAGTGATCGGGGGGAAATTTAGGCACTTTTTCCCTGAAAATTAGGTAATTGGCCACCTCAAAACT